>NZ_JBMIOP010000027.1:0-17756 GCF_049197365.1 Mycobacterium sp. THU-M104 | reverse complement strand
AATGGGCTGTCTCACGTGCTCAGAAGAGGATCCAAAAGAGGATGATGTGACCTCCGAACAAGACAGCGGCGAACAAGACAGCGGCAAAAACAGTGCGCCGCGTTTGGCGCCGCGACCCATCTCACGGCCACCGGTCGATCCCGCAGCGCGGCAGGCGTTCGGTCGCCCCGCCGGACTGCGCGGGTCTTTTGTGGCAGAGCGCGTGCGACCGGCGAAGTACCGCGACCACGGTGAATTCAGGTCCGAGGATCAACAGGCTGATCCGGTGCTGCAGGAGGCGTTCGGCCGGCCGGCCGGAGTTCCCGACTCGCTGCAGCGCCACCCGATCGATGCCGGCGCGCTGGACGGCGAACGCAACGGCGCCGGGTCCGACGACGTCTACGACCCGTGGCGCGATCCCGGGTCTGGCGCCGCGCTCGGGACCCCGGCGGTAGCGCCGGCGGCGCCGCAGGCCGCTCCCGGGTACCGCGGCAAGCTCGGCGTGCGCGACGTCCTGTTCGGCGGCCGGGTGTCTTACCGTGCCCTGGCCGTCCTGGCGATGATCGCGCTGCTGATCGGTGTGATCGGCGGTGTGATCGGACGCAAGACGGCCGAGGTGGTCGAGGCGTTCACCACCTCGAGGGTGACACTGGCCACCGATAACAATCCGCAAGGTCCGTCCGGCCGGTTCGCCAAGGTTGCGGCGGCGACTGCCGATTCCGTGGTGACCATCGAATCAAAGAGCGACCAGGAGGGTCTGCAGGGCTCGGGCGTCGTGATCGACGGCCGCGGCTACATCCTGACCAACAACCACGTGATCTCCGAAGCCGCCAACAACCCCAGCCAGTTCAAGACCACCGTGGTGTTCAACGACGGCAAGGAAGTGCCCGCGAACCTCGTGGGGCGTGACCCCAAGACCGATCTGGCCGTGCTGAAGGTCGACAACGTCGACAACCTGACGGTGGCTCGCCTCGGCAACTCCGCCGAGGTGCGCGTCGGCGACGAGGTTCTCGCCGCCGGCGCCCCGCTGGGGCTGCGCAGCACTGTCACCCAGGGCATCGTCAGCGCGCTGCACCGACCCGTCCCGTTGTCGGGTGAGGGGTCGGACACCGACACCGTCATCGACGCCATCCAGACCGATGCCTCGATCAACCACGGCAACTCCGGTGGTCCGCTGATCAACATGGATTCCCAGGTGATCGGCATCAACACCGCCGGCAAGTCGTTGTCGGACAGCGCGAGCGGGCTGGGCTTCGCCATTCCGATCAACGAGGCCAGGCAAGTCGCCGAGACCCTGATCAAAGACGGAAAGATCGTTCACCCGACATTGGGCATCAGCACAAGGTCGGTGAGCAACGCGATAGCCTCCGGCGCCCAGGTCGCCAATGTGAAGGCGGGAAGCCCGGCGCAGAAGGCGGGGATCCTGGAAAACGACGTCATCGTCAAGGTCGGTAACCGCACCGTGGCCGACTCCGACGAGTTCGTCGTGGCCGTGCGGCAGCTGAAGATCGGCCAGGACGCCCCGGTGGAGGTCGTTCGCGACGGCCGTCATGTCACGCTGACGGTCAAGCCAGAACCGGATACCGGATAGATGTTCGCCAACGTCGGCTGGGGCGAGATGCTCGTCCTCGTGGTGGTCGGGCTGGTGATCCTCGGCCCGGAGCGGCTGCCGGGAGCCATCCGCTGGACTGCCACCACGCTGCGGCAGACGCGCGACTACCTCAGCGGTGTGACCAACCAGCTGCGCGAGGACATCGGGCCCGAGTTCGACGACCTGCGCGGTCCGATCAGCGAGCTGCACAAGCTGCGCGGCATGACGCCGCGCGCCGCGTTGACCAAGCACCTCCTCGACGGCGACGACTCCTTCTTCACCGGCAACTTTGACGGGCCGGTCAGACCGGTCAACGGAACTGTCGCCACGTCTGCGCAACCGGTCGGGCCGACTTTCGCGGCCGAACAGCACGACCCCGGTCCCACTCCGTTCGACACCGACGCGACCTAGTTTTTTCTCGTTTCTCGTCGCCCGAGCAGACGCACAAGCGCCTATTTCGAGGGTCAGCGCCGGGTGGGGTCCAGACCCAGCGACACACCCGCCAGGCCGCGCCGCCGCGAGGACAGGACGTCGGCGACACGGCTCAGCTGCTCGCCCACCGGTGAGCCGGGTGCGCTCAGCACGATCGGGGTGCCCGCGTCACCGGCTGCCACCAATGCGGGGTCCAGCGGGATCTTGCCCAGCAACGGCACGTCGGCGCCGACCGCGCGAGACAACCGCTCGGCGACCTGCTGGCCGCCCCCCTCGCCGAAGACCTGCACGGTCGATCCGTCGGGCAGCATCAGCCCCGACATGTTCTCCACGACGCCGACGACGCGCTGGCGGGTCTGCAGGGCGATGCTGCCGGCCCGTTCGGCGACCTCGGCCGCCGCCAACTGCGGCGTGGTCACCACCAGGATCTCCGCGTTGGGGATCAGCTGCGCCACCGAGATGGCGATGTCTCCGGTCCCCGGCGGCAGGTCGAGCAGCAGCACGTCCAGGTCACCCCAGTACACGTCGGCCAGGAACTGCTGTAACGCCCGGTGCAGCATCGGCCCGCGCCACACCACCGGAGTGTTGCCCTCGACGAACTGGGCGATCGAGATGACCTTCACGTCGTGCGCGATCGGCGGCAGGATCATCGACTCGACCTGGGTGGGTCGATCGGTGGTGCCCATCATCCGCGGGATGGAATGGCCGTGGATGTCGGCGTCGAGCACGCCGACCGACAGCCCGCGGGCGGCCATCGCCGCGGCGAGGTTGACCGTCACGGTGGACTTTCCCACCCCGCCCTTGCCGGAGGCGACCGCGTAGACGCGGGTCAGCGAGTTCGGCTGGGCGAACGGGATGACAGGCTCGCGGGCGTCACCGCGCAAGTGCTTGCGCAGTTCGGTGCGCTGCTCGTCGCTCATGACGTCCAGGCTGACCCGCACCGCGCCGGTGCCGGGAACGTCGGACACCGCGCTGGTGACGCGCTCGGTGATTTCGTTCTTCTTCGGGCAGCCGGCGATGGTCAGGTAGACCCCGACGTGCACACCGCCGTCGGGCTCGATGTCGATGCTCTTGACCATCCCCAGCTCGGTGATGGGGCGCCGCAGTTCGGGGTCGATCACCTTGCCCAGCGCCGTGCGGATGGCTGCGGTCAGGTCGTCGGTGTTATGAGGTGACATCACCGCCGAGTGTAGGCGGCGGTTCCGGGCGGCCGGGTGTCAGCCGCCGGGTGCGGGCGCCGGTGCCGGGTTGGGGGGCGGCGCCATCCACGGCGGCGGAGGCGGCGGGGCCATCACGGGTGGTGGGGCCGGTGCCAGGTTGGGTGGTGGCGGCGCCATCCACGGCGGCAGGGCCTGCGGCGGTGCCTGTTGACTGATACAGATCACCGTGCAGCCCGGCAGCCGGCTCTGCAGTGGCGACTGCGGCGCGGGCAGCCAGGGGAACATGGGCTGCAGGCCGCTGGCCTGCTGCCCGGTGAGGTCGATGAGTGGTGTGCGCGCCTGCGGGTCGTCGCTCCCCAGGCCGTTGATGTTCATCGGCAGGTTGGGTCCGAGCCCTTCCGGGTGCTCCAAGTGGGCATCGCCGAGCGGGGGCGGCGGCCCGGTCATCGGAGGCAGATCGACCGGTACCACTCCGGTCGCGTAGGCCGACGCCCAGCCCAGCACGTTCTGGGCGTAGGCCGACGAGTTGTTGTAGCGCAGGATGGAGGCCATCACCTGCGACGGGTCGCGCAGGTTGAGGCCCCCGCTGCACAGGTATCGTGCTGCGGCCAGCGTCGAGTCGAACAGGTTCTGCGGATCGGCCAAGCCGTCGCCGTCGCCGTCCGAGGCGTACCGGGCCCAGGTTCCGGGCAGAAACTGCATGGGGCCGATCGCGCGGGCGTACGTCACGCGGTTGCCGACATTGCTCTCGATGATGACCTCGTTGCCGGGCAGGGTGCCGTCCAGCGCGGGGCCGTAGATCGGCGTGACCGCGGTGCCGCGCGCATCGACGGCACCACCGCCGGCGTGCCCGGATTCTATGCGACCGATCCCGGCCAGCAGGTTCCAGCTGATGCCGCAATTCGGATCGGAGACGGCCATCTTCTGTTCGGCGTTGCGGTAAGCGGACAGGGCCGTCTTCGGGATGCCCAGCGCGCCCGGCGCGTTCACGATCGTGGGCGACGGTGGTACCGCCAGCGCGCCCTCGGCGACGTGGAACGCGGTCGGCTCGCGCTCGGAGGCGACGACGGCCGGGCCGTGCTGTCCCGGAACGGCGGACGAGACGGCGGCCATCGGTGTGATCGCTGTGCCCTTCGGCGGGGGCTGGCCCTGTCGAGGCGGAGCTTGGCCACCGACGGCACTCGCGAGGATCAGCGGAGCGATGACGGCGATCCCGAATGCCGGCGTCCGTGTCAGCCGGTGCGGGCGCGGCCGGTCCGCAGCCGCGGACGGGCGTCGATTCCGGCGACTCCAGCGTCCCCCAATGCCCACTCGACCGTCCTCAGCAATGTGACGTGGCCGTAGCCAGTTCTTATTACCTTCGTGAACCAGATCACCATACATAACTCTTGTGACGCGAGTGGCGCAATGGTCAGTTCTGCTCTCACCCCGAATTCTTAGAGCTGTAGCCCTGACCGTCGCCGGCGCCGACCGCGTCGGCGCCCGTCGGTTCCGGCGCCAGTGCGTCGAGCTTCGCCCGCAGGTCATCCAGCTCGTCACGCAGGTATTCCCGGGTGACTACCTCGCCCAACGAGATGCGCAGCGCCGCCAGCTCACGGGCCAGAAACTCGGTGTCGGCCTTGGTCTGCGCGGCGCGGCGACGGTCCTCCTCGAGCGCGACCCGGTCCCGGTTCTCCTGCCGGTTCTGGGCCAGCAGGATCAGCGGCGCCGCGTAGGCGGCCTGCGTGGAGAACGCAAGGTTGAGCAGGATGAACGGGTAGGGATCCCAGCGCACCGTCGCTGCCAGTAGGTTCACCGCGATCCAGGCGATCACCGCGATCGTCTGCAGCAGCAGGTAGCGGCCCGTGCCGAAGAACCGTGCGATGGACTCGGTGAGCATCCCGACGGCCTCGGGGTCCAGGTGCGGCGAGTACCGGCGGGTGGTGCGCGGGGTGTACAGCCCTCGCGGTGCCGGGAATTTGCTCATGCGGACCCTCCCAATCCCTCGAGGCGGGCCGCATCCAGTCGCTGCATGTCCACGCGCCAGTCGTGGGGGAGCAGGTGATCGAGCAGGTCGTCCACGGTGACGGCTCCCAACAGGTGGTTCTGGTCGTCGACGACCGGCCCGCACACCAGGTTGTAGGCGGCCAGGTAGCGGGTCACCGCGACCAGCGGGGTTTCCGGTGCCAGCGTGAGCAGGTCATTGTCGACGATCCCGCCGACCAACTCGGCCGGGGGTTCGCGCAGGAGCCGCTGCAGCGCCACACAGCCCAGGTAACGGCCGGTGGGGGTGGCCGTGGGTGGGCGCGCCACGAACACCATCGACGACAGCGCCGGGGTGAGGTCGGGGTCGCGAACCCGGGCCAGCGCCTCGGCGACCGAGGTGTGCGGGGCCAGCACCACCGGGCCCGACGTCATCAAGCCGCCCGCGGTGTCCGGCGAATGCGCCAGCAGCCGGCGCACCTGGCCGGACTCCCCGGGGTCCATGCGCGTCAACAACATCTCGGCGTCGGCAGGGCTGAGCACGCCGAGCAGATCGGCGGCGTCGTCGGGATCCATCTCCTCGAGCACGTCGGCCGAGCGGTCGGTGCCCAGGTGGGACAGCACCTCGGCCTGATCGGACTCCGGCAGCTCCTGCAGGATGTCGGCGAGCCGCTCGTCGTCGAGCGCCCGCAGCACCTCGTAGCGCCGCTTGTAGGGCAGGCCGCGGATGGCGTCGGCCACGTCGACCGCCCTGCGCCCCTGGAACTGGTCGAGCAGTTGGGCCACCCCCTGCCCGGGCATTGCCAGCGCTGACGGGGTCAGGCCCTGCACGTATTGCCATTCCGCCACGTGCACCGGGCCGCGCCGCCCCAGTCGCCGCTGGCCGCGGACCGCGACCCTGTTCACGACCCAGTCCCGGGTTCGGGTCTGCTCGATTCCCAGGTCGGTGATCACGAGCTCGAGTCCTGCCAATTCGGGCAGGGCGGGGTCGTTGACCTTGACCGGGGTGTCGAGCACCTGGCCGATTGCCAGCGCCTCGCCGGGCCGCTTCTCGAAGCGGCGCAGGGACACGTTACCGGTGTTGAGCGTCACCACGCCGGGCTCGATCGCAGTGACCCGCAGCATCGGGATGAAGATGCTGCGGCGTGTCGCCAAATCGACGACCAATCCCAGGACCCGCGGTTGCTGTCGGACGATGCTGATGCTGACCACGACATCGCGGATGCGTCCGACGTTTTCGCCGAGTGGGCCCAGCACCAGCATGCGCGCGAGCCGCGCGATGTACACCTTGTTGACTGATGCCATAGTCGTAGAGCCTAGGCAGCCGACGACCGCGGGACAGAGTCAGTCTTCCTCGCGGCTAGCGCGAATGCACGGTGACGGCGGCGACGGCCAAACCGACCAGCAGGCCGCCGATGCCGATCACGATGCCGGCCGCGGCCATTGCTGAGCCGCCCTGGCGGGTCCGCTTGATCTGGCTCAGCGCGACCACCCCCAGCACGATGCCCGCGATCGAGCCGATGAAGCAGCAGAGCAGACCGGTGAGAGACAACAGCAGAGAAGCGATCGCGAGTCCGTTCGTCCCGGGCCTTGCGTCGCCGGACGGCCAGTAGCCGCCGTGGTAGTCCGGCAGCGGGGGATAGCCCGCCGGGTACGGGGCCGGCCCGTACCCGGGTGGTGGACCAAAGCCGGGTGGTGGCCCGTATCCGGGTGGTGGACCAAAGCCGGGTGGTGGCCCGTATCCGGGTGGTGGAGGTGCCGGCGGATATGGCGGGCCGGGTGGCTGCTGGTATGGGTAACCGGGCTGATAGCCGGCCGGATATGCCGGTGGCGGATGGTCGGATCCCGGTGGCTCCCACGCGGTTTGCCGGGTCGGCTCCTCGAAGGCCCGGCCGCCGGGCGGGCGCGAACCGGCCCGGTCGTCGTGGGCGCCCTCGCCGAAGTCGCCGCCGGGAGCTGTCATCGGTTCAACCTAACCCATGCGAGGACGGCCACCGCGGCGCCGAATTCGCGGCACCGCGGCCGGGGGAACGGCGCCGCGCGCGGGGCCGGACCGGGTGCCTCCCGTATTCGCAGGTGGCCGGGGGTCGCGTCGCTAGGGTGGGAGAGCCGAAGATGGGATGTGAAGGTGAGCAAGGCCGAGGCGGAGGAAAATGAGCACCCATGACTAGTCCATTCCAGCGCGGACAAGTTCCCGGCGACAGGCCGACCGGCGCTCCGGCCGGCCGGCGTGGCACGACCGGTTTGCCGACCCCGCCGAAGGGCTGGCCGGTCGGCTCCTATCCCACCTATGCCGAGGCGCAGCGCGCTGTCGACTACCTCTCCGAACAGGACTTCCCCGTCCAGCAGATGACCATCGTCGGCGTGGACCTCATGCAGGTCGAGCGGGTCACCGGACGCCTGACCTGGCCCAAAGTGCTCGGCGGCGGCGTACTCAGCGGGGCTTGGCTGGGGTTGTTCATCGGGCTGGTGCTGGGCTTTTTCAGCCCCAATCCGTGGGCGGCCCTGATCACCGGGCTGGTCGCGGGCGTTTTCTTCGGGCTGATCACCTCCGCGGTCCCGTATGCGATGGCCCGTGGGACGCGCGATTTCAGCTCCACGATGCAACTGGTGGCCGGCCGCTACGACGTGCTCTGCGACCCGCAGAACGCGGAGAAGGCGCGGGACTTGTTGGCGCGCCTGGCGATCTGAGACGGAACCGGGGAACGCGCGAGGGGCCGATGATGATGATGCGCCGCCGGCCGCACGGTCGCGGGCGCCGTCTGGGTGCGATCGTGCTGGTGGCCGCCCTGGCGACGGCTGCCGGTGCCGTGCCTGCCTGTGGTTCCGGTGCCCACGGGCTGGTGATCAGCTTGTACACACCGGCCGGCGACGGGGCGACGTTCACCGCGGTCGCCCACGAGTGCACCCGACGAGCCGGCGGCAGATTCGTCATCCAGCAGATCAGTCTGCCCAGGGCTCCCGGCGAGCAGCGCCTGCAACTGGCCCGGCGGCTGACCGGGCATGACCGCACCCTGGATCTGATGGCGCTGGACGTGGTGTGGACGGCGGAGTTCGCCGAGGCGGGCTGGGCGCTGCCGCTGTCCGACGACCCGGCCGGGCTGGCGGAATCCGACGCCACCGCCGACACCCTGCCAGGACCGCTTGCGACGGCGCGCTGGAAGGGCAGGCTGTACGCCGCGCCAGTCACCACCAACACCGAGTTGCTCTGGTACCGAGCAGATTTGGTGAAGCAACCGCCGCGCGACTGGAACGGCATGGTCGCCGAGGCCACGGCGTTGGGAGTCGCGGGACGGCCCAGCTGGATCGCTGTGCAGGCCAACGAAAACGAGGGTCTGGTGGTGTGGTTCAACACGCTTCTGGTCAGCGGGGGCGGTCAGGTGCTCTCCGAGGACGGCCGCCAGGTCACCCTCACCGACACGCCCGCGCACCGGGCCGCCACCGTCAACGCGCTGCGCATCCTCAGGTCGGTGGCCACCGCCCCGGGTGCCGACCCGTCCATCACCCGCACCGACGAGGGCACCGCCCGGCTGGCGTTCGAGCAAGGCAGGGCTGCGCTGGAGATCAACTGGCCCTACGTACTGGCGTCCCTGCTGGAGAACGCGGTCAAGGGCGGAGTCAGCTTCCTGCCGCTCAACGAGGACCCGGCACTGGCCGGCAGCATCAACCGGTTCGGGGCCTTCGTCCCCGACGACGAGCAATTCCGCATCGCCTACGACGCGAGCACGAAGGTCTTCGGATTCGCGCCTTACCCCGGTGTGGCGCCCGGCCGGCCGGCCAGGGTGACGATCGGTGGGGCCAACCTGGCGGTAGCCGGCACCACACGTCACCGCGCCGAGGCTTTCGAGGCCGTGCGCTGCCTGCGCAGCATCCAGAGCCAGAAATACATCTCGATCGAAGGCGGGCTGCCCCCGGTACGCACTTCGCTGTACTGCGACCCGCAATTCCAGGCCAAGTACCCGATGTACGCCGTCATCCGTCAGCAGATCACCGATGCCGCGGTGCGGCCGGCGACGCCGGACTACCAGGCGGTCGCCATCCGGCTCGCGTCGACGCTGAGCCCGATCACCGGCATCGAGCCGCAGCGCACGGCCGACGAGCTCACCAGGCAGGTGCGAAAGGCCATCAACGGGGAGGGTCTGCTGCCATGACGCGCCGCGAAGCCTCAGAGCAGCGCGCGGCCTTCCTCCTGGTGGCGCCGGCGGCGCTGCTGATGCTGGTGGTGACGGCCTATCCGATCTGCTATGCCCTATGGCTGAGCCTGCAGCGCAACAGCCTGGCCGCCCCCGAGGACACCGCGTTCGTCGGCCTGGGCAACTACGAGACCATCCTGACCGACCGCTACTGGTGGACCGCGTCGGCGGTGACGCTCGTGATCACGGTGGTTTCGGTGTCGTTCGAGTTCGTGCTGGGCCTGGCGCTGGCGTTGGCGATGCACCGCACCCTCGTCGGCAGGGGCCTGGTGCGTACCGCGGTGCTCATCCCTTATGGGATCGTCACGGTGGTCGCCTCCTACAGCTGGTACTACGCCTGGACGCCGGGTACCGGCTATCTGGCTGCTCTGCTGCCGCACGACTGGGCTCCGCTGACCGAGCAGATCCCGTCGCTGGGCATCATCGTCCTCGCCGAGGTGTGGAAGACCACGCCGTTCATGTCGCTGCTGCTGCTGGCCGGGTTGGCGCTGGTGCCCCAGGATCTGCTGAAGGCCGCGCAGGTTGACGGGGCCGGCGCCTGGCGGCGGCTGACGCGCGTCATCCTGCCGATCATCAAACCCGCGATCGTGGTGGCCCTGCTGTTCCGCACGCTGGACGCTTTTCGCATTTTCGACAACGTCTACGTGTTGACCGGCGGCGCCAACGACACCGGCTCGGTGTCGATCCTGGGCTACGACAACCTGTTCAAGGGCTTCAATGTGGGACTCGGTTCGGCGATCAGCGTGCTGATCTTCTGCTGCGCGGGCGTCATCGCGCTGATCTTCATCAAGGTGTTCGGTGCGGCGGCCCCGGGTGGTGGCCCCGATGACCGATAGACGGATGGACGCGCGGCGAACGACGCTCTGGGTCGTGGTCGACGCCGGGGTGGTGGTCTATGCGCTCGTTCCGGTCCTGTGGATCGGCAGCCTGTCGCTGAAGTCCACGTCAACAATCAAGGACGGCAAGCTGATTCCGTCATCGCTGACCTTGGACAACTACCGCGGAATCTTCCGGGGCGACTTCTTCTCCTCGGCGCTGGTCAATTCCCTCGGAATCGGGTTGATCACCACGCTGATCGCGGTGCTGCTGGGCGCGATGGCGGCCTATGCGATTGCCCGGCTCACCTTTGCGGGCAAGCGCCTGTTCGTCGGCGCCACCCTGCTGGTCACCATGTTCCCGGCGATCTCGCTGGTTACTCCATTGTTCAACATCGAGCGCTTCGTCGGCCTGTTCGACACCTGGCCGGGGCTGATCCTGCCGTACATCACGTTCGCGTTGCCGCTTGCCATTTACATCTTGTCGGCGTTCTTCCGGGAGATCCCATGGGACCTGGAGAAGGCCGCCACGATGGACGGCGCGACGCCGGTGCAGGCGTTCGTGAAGGTGATCGTCCCGTTGGCGGCGCCCGGACTGGTGACCGCCGCGATCCTGGTGTTCATCTTCGCCTGGAACGACCTGCTGCTCGCATTGTCCCTGACCGCGACCAAGGCGGCCATCACCGCACCTGTGGCGATCGTGAACTTCTCGGGCAGTTCGCAATTCGAGGAGCCAACCGGGTCGATCGCAGCCGGCGCCATCGTGATCACCGTCCCGATCGTCGTCTTTGTTTTAATCTTCCAGAGGCGAATTGTCGCCGGGTTGACCTCCGGCGCCGTGAAGGGATGACTCGATGGCCGAGATCGTGCTCGAGCACGTCAGCAAGAGCTATCCCGACGGCGCGAGCGCGGTGCGCGACCTGAGCATCACGATCGCCGACGGCGAATTCCTGATCCTGGTGGGTCCGTCCGGATGTGGTAAGACCACGACGCTGAACATGATTGCCGGGCTTGAAGACATCTCGTCGGGAGAGCTACGCATCGGTGGCCGGCGGATGAACGAGAAGGCGCCCAAGGACCGCGACATCGCAATGGTGTTCCAGTCTTACGCCCTCTACCCGCACATGACCGTGCGCCAGAACATCGCGTTTCCGTTGACTCTGGCGAAGATGAAGAAGAACGAGATCGCCCAGAAGGTCGAGGAAACGGCCAAAACCCTTGATCTGACCGATTTTCTGGACCGTAAACCCGCTCAGCTTTCGGGTGGGCAGCGCCAGCGGGTCGCGATGGGTCGCGCGATCGTGCGTCAGCCCAAAGCATTTTTGATGGACGAGCCGCTGTCCAATCTGGATGCCAAGCTGCGGGTGCAGATGCGCGGGGAGATCGCTCGGCTGCAGAAGCGTCTGGGCACCACCACCGTCTACGTCACCCACGACCAGACCGAGGCCATGACTCTCGGTGATCGGGTGGTGGTCATGCACGACGGTGTCGCCCAGCAGATCGGTACGCCCGACGAACTCTACGAGAGCCCCGCCAACCTGTTCGTCGCGGGGTTCATCGGCTCTCCGGCGATGAATTTCTTTCCCGCCAAGCTGACGGCGTTCGGGCTGATGCTGCCCTTCGGCGAGGTGCCGCTCACCCCGGAGGTCCTGCAGGTGATCGCGCAGCACCCCCAGCCGGAGAGCGTCATCGTCGGCGTGCGGCCCGAGCATCTGACCGACGCCGCGTTGGTCGACGGCTATCAGCGCATCAGGGCGCTGACCTTCGAGGTTAAGGCCGACCTGGTCGAGTCGCTGGGCGCCGACAAGTACGTGTATTTCAGCGCGGCGGGTTGTGCCGTGCGCTCCCTCCAGTTGGACGAGTTGGCCCAGGATACGGATTGGCATGAGAACCAGTTCGTGGCACGGGTTCCTGTCGAGTCCAAGGCGCACATCGGGCAGTCGGTCGAGCTGGCCTTGGACACCGCGAAACTCGCCGTGTTCGACGTCGGCTCCGGGGCCAACCTCACCGTTGCGCCCGCCGGTGGGCAGTGACAGAAATCCTGGACCGGGTGCGTGCGCACCTGCGTGCCCACCTGCGTGCTCACTCCGCCGGCTTGTCGATGGGTGGGGAGCCCGATGCGGCGCGCGTGACATTTCTGGGGACCGAACCCATGGAGGTGCTGCGATTTCGCGACCCGCCAAGCGGATTGGTGTGTTACGTGTCGCTGGGATGCTCGCGGCACCCCATGGTCGACCCGGCGCAGCTCGTCGCCGACCCGGTGCGGGGCCCGCGCGCCGAGGTGGTGCTGTGCCTGCGCGATCCCGGTCCGGTCACCGGCATCGCCCGCAGCCTGGCGATACTGGCGGCCGCCCCGGCCGTCGAGGGGGTGGTGCTTGCGCCCAACGCGTTGATCGACCTGGGCTCGCCGCTGTGGGCCCGGCCGTCGGGGAGCTCGCCTTTCACCGCGGCTTTGTTGGGCCCCAGCGACATTCCGGAACTGGTGCTGGAATCGCCCCGGGATCCGGTGCACTTCCTGTCGGCGACGCCGATCACCGCGACCGAGGCGGCCTGGGTGCGGCTCAAGGGCGCAGACGCCATGCGGCAGGCGTGGCACAGCGACGGTGTTGACGTGCTGGATCCGAATCGTCCTGCGGCGCAACCCAGTTGAGCGGGGTGCCGGAACCGCCGGGTTAGAGCCAGTCGCGCTTGCGGAAGGCGCGGTACAACAGGAAGCACACGACGAACATCGCGCTGAGCACCGCGGGGTAGCCCCACTCCGCGTGCAGCTCGGGCATGTCGGCAAAGTTCATTCCGTAGATCCCGGCGACCATGGTGGGCACCGCGAGAATGCCGGCAATGGCCGAGATCTTGCGCATGTCGCTGTTCTGCTGCATCCCCACGCGGGCCAGCGCCGCCTGCACCAGTGAGTTGAGCATGTCGTCGTAGCTGCTGATCTGGTCGGCGGCCTCGGCCTGGTGGTCGGCGACGTCACGCAGGTAGCGCCTCACTTCCTTGGAGATCAGGTCTTTGTTCTCGGCCTGCATCCGCGAGAACGCGGTGGACAGCGGGCTCACGCACCGGCGCAGCTCGACGACCTCGCGCTTGAGCAGGTAGATCGGCTCGACGTCCAGCGTGCGGCCCGGCGAGAATGCCACTTCTTCGATGGCGTCGATGTCGGACTCCATCAAATGGGTCACCTCCAGATAGTGGTCCGCCACGTAGTCGGCGATGGCGTGCATCACCGCGTAGGGCCCCAGCCGCAGATGGTCGGGATCGGCATCCATCCGCGTGCGCACGTCGGCCAATCCGCTGTGCTCACCGTGGCGGACCGTGACCACGAACTGCTTGCCGACGAAGATCATGATCTCGCCGGTCTCGACGATCTGCCGGGCCAGCGCGACCGACTCGTGCGGCACGTAATTCACCGTCTTCAGCACGAGGAACAGCGTCTCGTCGTAGCGCTCGAGCTTGGGGCGCTGGTGGGCGTGCACCGCGTCCTCGACCGTCAGCGGGTGCAGGCCGAACACGTCGGCCACCGCCTGCATGTGCTCGACATCGGGCTCGTGCAACCCGATCCAGACGAAGGCTCCCGGGGCCTCGGGGTCCTTCGGTTCGATCCCGCGCACCTTGTCCAGCGCGTCGGCGTAACCGTATTTGCCGGGCAGCCGATTGCCGTCGACGTAGACGCCGCAGTCGATCAGGGCTCCGGCGCCGGTGTCGGGTTCGGGGTGCACGTGATGCTGGTAAACGCGGGGCCGTGCGATCGGCCGCAAAGCTTCGGGTAGCGCGTCGAATCCTTGGAACACATCCACCTCCGATCGCAGCGCAGGTCTGACCGGCGGTGCTCCATGCTACGCGCGTCCTGCCTCGTCAGCGCGACGACGCGGGTGCGGAAGTTTTGCGCTCGGCCGGGTGCGATAGTTTCGACGACGAACCCGAATCTGTCCAACCCCGAATCTCTCCAACGAGGAGCCAACCGACGTGAGCGCAAGTCCTCTCAAAGTCGCCGTCACCGGTGCCGCCGGCCAGATCTGCTACAGCCTGTTGTTCCGCCTGGCCAGCGGCTCGCTGCTGGGGCCCGACCGCCCGATCGAGCTGCGTCTGCTCGAGATCGAGCCGGCACTCAAGGCGCTCGAGGGTGTCGTCATGGAGCTCGACGACTGTGCGTTCCCGCTGCTGGCGGGGATCGAAACCGGTTCGGACGCCAACAAGATCTTCGACGGCGCGAACCTGGCACTGCTGGTCGGCGCGCGCCCGCGCGGGCCGGGCATGGAGCGCAGTGACCTGCTCGAGGCCAACGGGGCGATCTTCACCGCCCAGGGCAAGGCGCTGAACTCCGTCGCCGCGGACGACATCCGCGTGCTGACCACCGGCAACCCGGCCAACACCAACGGGCTGATCGCGATGAGCAACGCCCCGGACATCCCGCGCGAGAGGTTCACCGCGCTGACCCGCCTGGACCACAACCGGGCGCTCACCCAGCTGGCCACCAAGGCCGGCGTCGCGGTCACCGACATCAAGAAGATGACGATCTGGGGCAACCACTCGGCCACCCAGTACCCCGACCTGTTCCACGCCGAGATCAACGGCAAGAACGCGGCCGCGGTGGTCAACGACCAGGCCTGGATCGAGAACGACTTCATCCCGACCGTCGCCAAGCGTGGCGCGGCCGTCATCGACGCGCGCGGCGCCTCGTCGGCCGCCTCGGCCGCCTCGGCCACCGTCGACGCCGCCCGGGACTGGCTGCTGGGTTCGCCCGAGGGTGACTGGGTCTCGATGTCGGTCATCTCCGATGGCTCCTACGGTGTGCCGGAGGGCCTCATGTCGTCCTTCCCCGTGACCACCAAGGACGGCAACTGGAAGATTGTCACCGGCCTTCAGATCGACGACTTCTCCCGGGCCCGCATCGACAAGACGACCGCGGAACTCGCGGACGAGCGCACAGCGGTCACCGAGTTGGGCTTGATCTGACGCCGGTGATCGAGGCGCAGATTAGGTCTACTAATCGGTAATCAGTACCCTGAGCCCGTGCCGGAAAACGAGCATTCCCCGCTCGTCATCAACGACGAGGAGATCTTCGACGCGCACGTGGGCGGAAAGCTTTCCGTCGCGCTGAACGCCCCGCTGGACACCCGGCGCGCCCTGTCGATCGCCTACACCCCGGGGGTGGCGCAGGTGAGCCGGGCGATCGCGACCGACCACACGCTGGCCGCGCGCTACACCTGGGCGAACCGACTCATCGCGGTGGTCAGCGACGGTAGCGCGGTGCTCGGCCTGGGTGACATCGGGCCGGCGGCGTCGCTGCCGGTCATGGAGGGCAAATGCGCCCTGTTCCGGGCGTACGGCGGGCTCAACGCCATCCCTGTCGTGCTGGACACCAAAGACCCCGACGCGATCGTCGAGACGTTGCTGCGGCTGCGGCCGACGTTCGGCGCGGTCAACCTGGAAGACATCTCCGCGCCCCGCTGTTTCGACATCGAACGGCGACTCGTCGAGGCGCTGGACTGCCCGGTGATGCACGACGACCAGCACGGCACTGCGATCGTCGTGCTGGCCGCCCTGATGGGCGCCACCAAGCTGCTCGGCCGCGACATGTCCTCGCTGCGGGTAGTGGTCTCCGGGGCCGGCGCCGCGGGTGTCGCCTGCACGAACCTGCTCATGGCGATGGGAGTGTCGGACATCACCGTGCTGGACTCGCGCGGCATCCTGCACACCGGGCGCGACGACATGAACAGCGTCAAGGTCGGCTTGGCCGGGCGCACCAACCCCGGTGGCCTGACCGGTGGCATGGTCGAAGCCCTCGCCGGCGCGGACATGTTCCTCGGGGTGTCGGGTGGTCTCGTCCCCGAGGAGCTGATCGCCACGATGGCGCCCGACGGGATCGTGTTCGCGCTGTCCAACCCCGACCCGGAGATCCATCCCGCCGTCGCGGCCCGGCATGCGGCGGTGGTGGCCACCGGACGCAGCGACTTCCCGAACCAGATCAACAACGTGCTGGCTTTCCCCGGGATGTTTCGCGGCGCGCTGGACGCCAAGGCCTCCCGGATCACCGAGAAGATGATGGTCGCCGCCGCCGAGGCGATCTTCTCCGTGGTCAGCGACGACCTGGCTCCGGACCGGATCGTCCCGAGTCCCCTGGACCTGCGCGTCGGGGACGCGGTGGCCACGGCGGTGGCCATCGCCGCGGACGCGTCGATCTCCACGGGGTGAGTGTCGGCAGGCTGGCCGCGCTGCTGCTCGCCGCCGCGCTGACGGTCGCCGGCTGCGGGGGCGACGACCACCGCGCCGCTGCTCTGGTCGTCGGGTCCCGCCCCGACTCCGAATCCACGCTGCTGGCCGCCGTCTACGTGGCGGCGTTGCGGTCCTACGGTTTCGCGGCCCAGGGGGCCCAGACCACCGCCGACCCGATGGCGCAACTGGACTCCGGCCGGTTCACCGTCGTCCCCGTGTTCACCGGTCGGACGCTGCAGGCCTTGCAGCCGGGCACCACGGTGCTCTCCGACAAGCAGGTCTACCGGGCCCTGGTCGCCGCCCTGCCCGAGGGCATCGCCGCGGGCGACTACGCGACGGCCGCCGAGGACAAACCCGTCGTGCTGGTCACCGGGACCACCGCGCGGGCCTGGGGCGGCAGCAGCAGTGCCGCCGGTAGCGACCTGAGCGCGCTGCTCAAGCACTGCGACGGTCTGGTCCTGGGGGCCGTCTCCGGGTTGCGAACGCCGCCGTCGGTCGGCTCGTGCAAACTCCCAGCCCCGCGTCAATTCCCCGACCAGGCCTCACTGTTCGCCGCGCTGCGAGCCGGGCAGCTGACGGCGGCGTGGGCGACCACCGCCGATCCGGGCATCCCCCCCGACCTGGTCGCACTGGTCGACCGTAAGCCCGCGCTGATCCGCGCGGAGAACATCGTGCCGCTGTACCGCCGCAACGCCCTGAGCGATCGCCAGCTGCTGGCGATCAACGAGGTGGCGGGCGTGCTGGACACCGCGGCGCTGGCCGGGATGCGCCGCCAGTTGATGGTGGCCGATGGTGGTGGCGGCGGTGGCGGCGGTGGTGGTGGCGGCGGTGGCGATGGTGGTGCCGATCCGCAGACCGTGGCCGACGCGTGGCTGGCCGAACACCCGTTGGGCCGCTAGGGGTCGCGTCGTGTCGTCGGGCCCGCCTGGACGGCTTCGAGACTGCGCCCAAGGCCTGATTTCGCTTACCGCGGCGCGCTCAGCGCAGTCTCGGTGCCGTCGATCGACGCGTCAGTGCGCGGGGGGCAGCATCCGGCGCATCAGCGGGCTGAACAGCCGCTGGTAGCCAGACCCGGTCAGCCGTACCAGGATGTCGAGAATCTGGGCGTCGCCGCCGACGAGCACCCGAGCCTTGTTCTTGCGCACCGCGTCGAGGATGACCTCGGCGGCACGCTGCGGGCTGGTCCGTGCCAACCGCGTGTCGAACGCCTTGGCCAGTTCGTCGCGGTCGACCCCCTCGGCGGCGGTGGCGTTGCGCGCGATCGCGGTCTTGATGCCGCCTGGATGCACCGTGGTCACGCCCACCGGGTGACCGGCCAGGATCATCTCCTGGCGCAGCGCCTCGGTGAAGCCGCGGACGGCGAACTTGGCCGAGTTGTAGGCGGCCTGCCCCGGCACCGAGAACAGCCCGA
>NZ_JBMIOP010000224.1:0-2613 GCF_049197365.1 Mycobacterium sp. THU-M104 | reverse complement strand
GAAGGGTTGTGACGAATGGCGCGTACCGAGAACGACACGTGGGACCTGGCGACCAGCGTGGGAGCCACCGCCACCATGGTCGCGGCGGGACGGGCCCGAGCAACCCGCGACAAGCTGATCGATGACCCGTTCGCCGAGCCGCTGGTGCGGGCGGTCGGCGTGGACTTCTTCACCCGCTGGGCCGCCGGCGAACTGGACTCCGCCGACGTCGACATTCCGGGCGCGGCGTGGGGCATGCAGCGCATGACCGACATGCTGGCGGCGCGCACCCGCTACATCGACACCTTCTTCGCCGAAGCGGCGGCCGCGAGGGTGCGCCAGGTGGTCCTGCTGGCGTCGGGCCTCGACGCGCGCGCCTACCGGCTGCCGTGGGCGGCGGGCACCACGGTGTTCGAGATCGACCAGCCCCAGGTGCTCGACTTCAAGAGCGTCACCATCGCGCAACTGGGCGCCAACCCCACCGCCGAGATGCGGCCCGTCCCGATCGACCTGCGTCACGACTGGCCGGCCGCCCTGCAGGCGGCCGGTTTCGACACCGGCGCACCAGTGGCCTGGGCGGCCGAGGGCCTGCTGGGGTTCCTGCCGCCCGATGCGCAGGATCGGTTGCTGGACAACATCACCGACCTCAGCGCCGACGGCAGTCGGCTGGTCGCCGAGGTGTTCCTGAACTCGGGCGTCAACGCGCAGGCGCTGAACGCCGCCGCCGCGCGCTGGCAGGAGCACGGCCTGGTCGTTGCGCTCGACGACCTGGGCTTCCCCGGCGAGCGCAACGACGCGGCGGCCTATCTCGAGGACCGCGGCTGGCAGCCGGTGCGTACGCCGCTGAACCGGTTGCTGAGCGAGCACGGGCTGCCGCTGCAGCCGACCGACGACGCCGAGGACAGCGACAAGGCGCCGTTCGCCCGCAACTACTACTGCACCGCCGTGTTGCGGAAAGCAGCCTGAAGGAAGGCACGCCCCATGCCGGACAGCGACACCCCCAAGCCCCTCGACGGCTTCCGGGTGCTCGATTTCACCCAGAACATCGCCGGCCCGCTGGCCGGGCAGGTGCTGGCGGACCTGGGCGCTGAGGTCGTCAAGATCGAGGCGCCCGCCGGTGAGGCGGCTCGCCACATCACCGCAGTGCTGCCCGGGCGGCCGCCGCTGGCCACACTGTTCCTGCCGCACAACCGCGGCAAGAAGTCGGTGGCGCTGGACCTGGCCACCGACGAGGGCAGGCAGCAGGTGCTGCGCCTGGCCGAGACCGCCGACGTCGTGCTGGAGGGGTTTCGCCCCGGCGTGATGGAACGCATGGGCCTGGGGCCCGACGAGTTGCGTTCGCGCAACCCCAGACTCGTCTACGCCCGGCTTTCGGCCTACGGCGGCAACGGCCCGCACAGCGCCCGGCCGGGGGTTGACCTCATCGTCGCCGCCGAGTCGGGCATGACCACCGGGATGCCCACGCCCACCGGCAAACCGCAGATCATCCCGTTCCAGCTCGTCGACGCCGCCAGCGGGCACGTGCTGGCCCAGGCGGTACTGGCCGCGCTGCTGCACCGCGAACGTCACGGTGTGGCCGACGTCGTGCGGGTCGCCATGTATGACGTCGCGGCCGGCCTGCAGGCCGGCCAGCTCACGGTCCACCTGAACACGCCGAGCGCCAGGCCCGCAGATTCGTCGCCGAAACCCAAGCGGCGCAAGGGTGTTGGCTTCGCGACCCAGCCATCGGACGCGTTCCGGGCCGCCGACGGATACCTGGTGATCAGCGCATACGTACCCAAGCACTGGGCCAAGCTGTGCGAGCTCATCGGCCGGCCCGACCTGCGCGAGGACGAACGGTTCATCGACCAGCGGGCGCGGGCCCTGCACTATCCCGAGTTGACCGAGGAACTCGAAGCGGCACTTGCCGCCAGGACAGCGGCCGAATGGGTCGGGTTGCTTCAGAAGGGCGGCCTGATGGCCTGCCACCCCCACACCTGGAAACAGGTCGTGGACACCCCGCTGTTCGCGGAGAACGAGCTCGCACTGCGGGTCGGCAGCGGCGAAGACACCGTCACGGTGGTGCGCACCCCGGCCCGCTACTCCAGCTTCGGCGCCACGACCGCCGAGCCCCCGCCGGCGGTCGGCGCGCACAACGACGAGTTCCTTGCTGCACCGGACTCCGCGTCATGAGCAGTGGCACTCTCAGAGACCCGGCAGGCGCACCACCTGGATGAAGAACTCGTCGATCTGCCGAACCGCGTTGATGAACTGATCGAGGTCGACCGGCTTGGTGACGTAGGCGTTGGCATGCAACTGGTAGCTGCGCAGGATGTCCTCCTCCGCCGAGGAGGTCGTGAGTACGACGACCGGGATGCGCGCGAGGTCAGGATCGGACTTGACCTGCTCCAACAACTGGCGGCCGTCGTATTTCGGGAGGTTCAGATCGAGCAGGACGAGATCGGGCCGCACGGCGTCCTTGAACGGGCCGCGCCTGTAGAGGTAGTCCAGACCCTCTTCCCCGTCGTGCGCCACGTTCAGGTTGTTCTTGAGCTTGTTGTGCTCGAACGCTTCCCGGGTGATGAGCTCGTCTCCCGGATCGTCCTCGACGAGCAGGATTTCGATCGCTCTACCGTCCGAGGTCATTGCTGGGCT
>NZ_JBMIOP010000239.1:0-2289 GCF_049197365.1 Mycobacterium sp. THU-M104 | reverse complement strand
CCGCGGCGGGAAGCAGGCTGCGGTCCGCTTTCAGCTCGGCGAACAGCGCGTGGTCCCCCGCCAGCCTGACCAGCAGCATCCCCAGCAGGTTGGTGGTCGTCTCGTTGCCCGCCACCAGCAGGATCAGCGCGTACATGAACGCTTCGTCGTTGGTGAGCTCGCCCGCGCTCGTGGCTGCGCGCAGCCGGCTCAGCAGGTCGTCGGCGGGTTCGCCGTCGCGGCGTCGCATTTCGGCGTCGATGAAGCTGTGCATGTGCACGTAGGCGGGCACGATCGACGCCATCAAACGCGCGACCTCGGGCACCGAACGGGGAGCGAACATCTGCGCGAATTTGTCCGAAACCGTGCGAAATGCCGGCCACCGATCCTGCGGAACGCCGAGAATTCGGGCTATCACGTTGATCGGCATCGGGATGGTCAGGCCGTCCACGACGTCCACGACGTCACCGTTGGTCAGCTTCGCGATCGACTCGGCGGCCAGTGCGCGGATGTCCGTCGTGAAGCTCTGGACAGCGCGTTTGCTGAACATCGGCGCGGTGATGCGTCGCAGACGGGTGTGTTCGGGTGGGTCGGCGAGCAGCACGACGCTGGACACGAACGATCGGAGCATGACGCCGTCTTTCGACGAGAACGCGACATTGTCGCGGACCGCGGTGTGCACGTCGTCGTAGCGTCCGATCATCCAGACCCCCAGCCGCTCGTTGACCACGACGGGATGCTCCCGGATTCGCTCGTAATCGGGATAGGGGTCGGCGATGTGCGGCGCCAGCGTGGGGTCGAGCGTCGTGCGCGGCACGGACGCCGGGGCGGAACTCGACCGTGGACGACGCAGATCGCGGTAGGCACCGGTCGCGACCGGCCGCAAAAGGCTGATCGCGGAGCTGCGCGCCGCCGACAAAATGGCTCGGGGTGGCGGACTGAGGAGATCGGTGGGCATGCTGATGAAGCTAAGGACGCACCGCGACGACCGGAATGATGGTTTCAGACACACATTTGATATTTTCAGACACATGCGCGCCGTCGACCCGTCGGTCTGGGACACAGCACAGTCCTCGGCGACTGCCCGGCACGTCCTGGAGACCGCCCGCCAGCACGGGCTCGACGAGCCGACGTGCCTGTCCGGTACCGGGTTGACCGTCGGGGACCTGGCGGATCCCACCACCGAGGTCTACGTCAGCCAAGAGCTGACCATGATCCGGAACCTCATCGGGCGACTTGGTGATCAACCCGGGCTCGGCATGGAGACCGGTACGCGCTACCAGTTCGCCGATATCGGCATCCTCGGTTTCGCCTTGATGGCCAGCCCGACCTTCGGCGACGCGATCGACGTCGCGTGCCGGTACGTCGCGCTGACCGCCACGTACCTGAACCTGGCCGGCCCCGAGGTGGGTCAGACCGAGGCAGTCGTGGCTTTCGACGACGCGCAGGTTCCGCGCGATGTACGCCGGTTCCTCCTCGAACGCGATTTCGCGATCATGCTGCGAATCCTGCCCCTGCTCCTCGGCGTCGGCCATGCGCCGATCACGGTCCGAGTCGAATTTGCCGATCTGCCGTTGCCGACCGACCTGGTGGAGATCGAAAACCTGACCGTCGTCGTCGAGGAAACCTCACGCAATGTCCTGGCCATCCCGGCGGACCTGATCAACCAGCCGATGCCCGCGGCCGATCCGCAGACCGCGGCGATCTGCATTCGTCAGTGTGAGGAGCTTTTGGATCGGCGGCGCACCCGGCGCGGGATCTCGGCGGCGATCCGCACCCGCCTGATCCAGGACTCGGCAGAGATCCCCGCGATGGCCACCGTCGCGAAGGAACTCTACGTCACCGAACGCACGCTGCATCGCCGGCTGGCGTCCGAGGGCACCAGCTACCGCGCGCTGGTCGACGAGGTCCGCGCGACCTTGGCCGCCGAGCTGCTGAACTCCGGTCTCAGTGTCGAGGAAACCGCACGCCGGCTCGGGTACTCGGAGACCGCGGCGTTCACCCGCGCGCACACCCGCTGGAACGGCTGCCCGCCCGGGCGGGCAAGAACCAGCCGGGCCGCGCCGTAGGGCCGCCGGCGCTCACCCGTCGCGCGGCTGCGCCGCCTGCCGGTAAAATCGTCCGATGCATGACTTCACCGCCGGCGGGGAGGCGCACCCGCTGTTGACCCAGCTTGCGGCGCTGCACCGGTTGCGAATCCATCTCGACGTCGCGGTCGTCGTCGCGGTGCTCGTGGCCACCAACCTGATCGCTCACTTCACCACACCATGGGCGAGCATCGCGACCGTGCCCGCGGCCGCCGTCGGGCTG
>NZ_JBMIOP010000238.1:0-1660 GCF_049197365.1 Mycobacterium sp. THU-M104 | reverse complement strand
ACGACCCGCCGGTGATGAGCACCACCTTGCCCTCGACCGCCTCCTCGAGGGTGCGGCCCTGCACCGCGTCGAGCACGTTGCGCCAGTAGAACGGCCGGTAGCGCCCGGCCGAGTTGGGCGTGTTCACCAGGCTGGACACGGCGGCCAGCGGCTTCTCGACCAAATTCGTGAGGTCACCGAGGTCCATCAGCATCGCTCCTGATGTTGCCGGTGCGGCGTGGGTGGTGTGACGCGGGTCATGGAGCCAACCTAGGACATCGGTCGGTCCAGGGATGCCGATAGTTGCAGATTCCCATCGTGTCGACGCCTCGACGCCGGGCCCGGGTGCCATTCGGGATCGCCCGCCCGATAACAGCCGGGCAAAGGTCTGAACACACGCTGCGAACAACCTGTGGACAAGCCGATGTGTCGCATGAGACACCCGTCGAACAGGTCATACTTGACCGATATGAGACTGATGCCCACCACCGTCGCGGCCCTGGTGTTGAGCGTCTGCGGCGTGGCCGCAGCCCATCCGGCGGCCGGCACCTCCGCAGGCGCGGACTGCGCCGCGCCCGCGACCGCGGTCAAGCAGCTGATCTGCACCGACCCGCATCTGAGCGACCTCAACCACCGGACGAAGACCGCCTACCACCAGGCGCTGGCCCGGCCCGGCACGGACCGCGCAGCGCTGCTTTCGGCGCGGAAGAACTGGAAGATCGCCCGCGACGGTTGCGCGTACAACACCGACGTCCACAACTGCGTACTGGCGGCCTACCAACCGGCGGGCTTCGGTCAACTCACCTCGCAGTTCTACGGTCAGCTGGCCTCGCCGCGCGCGGTGCTCAACTGGAAGGGCGACCACCAGGTCCTGTTGCTGCGGCGGTCCGGATATCCCCGGTCGGAAAACGCCGAACACCGGGGCGAGGTCAAGCTCGAGTTCAACGGCGCAACGTTCCTCTGCCGCCCCGAGTGATCTGCGCTGCGCCGCCGGCCCGCCGCGCGCCGACCACATCGCGTGGATGAGAATGCGCCCATGGCGCGCAGCTTCGAGGATCTGGTGAGCGAAGCCGAATCGGTCTCGGTGGACGGTTGGGATTTTTCGTGGCTCGACGGGCGCGCATCCGAAGAACGCCCGTCCTGGGGTTACCAGCGTCTGCTGAGCCGTCGGCTGGGGCACGTGTCGGCCGCCTGCGACCTCGACACCGGGGGCGGTGAGGTGCTGGCCGGCGTGGCGAAATTCCCGCCGGCGATGGTTGCGACGGAGTCGTGGCCGCCCAACGCGGCCCTGGCCACCGCGCTGTTGCATCCGCGCGGCGTGGTGGTCGTGATGACCGGCGACGACGCGGGATTGCCCTTTGCCGCCGAGGCGTTCGACCTGGTGAGCTGCCGTCACCCCATCGACGTGCGGTGGAACGAGATCGCACGGGTGCTGCGGCCGGGCGGCACGTACCTGGCGCAGCAGATCGGGCCCGCAACCATGGCCGAGCTGGTCGAGTATTTCATCGGCCCCCAACCGCAGAAATGGGCGGCGCTGCAGCCCGACACCCAGCGCGCGCAGGCGCAAGCCGCCGGGCTAGAGGTCGTCCAGATGCGGATGGAGCGGATGCGGGCCGAGTTCTTCGACGTCGGGGCCGTCGTCTATTTCCTGCGCAAGGTGATCTGGACGGTGCCGGACTTC
>NZ_JBMIOP010000233.1:0-8743 GCF_049197365.1 Mycobacterium sp. THU-M104 | reverse complement strand
GGGGTGGCCGCGTGCTGGCTCGGCGGCGCGCGCCGCGTCGCCGAGCCGCTGTACCGCTGCGCCGAACGCCAATGCGCGGACGCCTACTCGCTGGCTCACCTGGGCGCGGTGGACGCCGCGCTCGCCGCCGGCGAGGCGATGCTGACCACCGCCGCCGCCCGCATCGACGCCGACCCGTTCGACCGGACCGAAACCGCCCAGCTACTCGCCCGACGCGTCCGCAGCATCGTCGAGCACGCGGCCGACGAGGCCATCACCCGCACCGGCCGGGCCCTGGGGCTCGGGCCGCTGTGCCAAGACGGCCGGCACGCCCAGCGGGTGGCCGACCTCACCATCTACGTCCGCCAGAGCGACGCGGAGCGCGACCTGGCTGAGCTCGGACAGCTTGCAGGACAATGCCGTTGAAAACACTGAGCCGTTGAAAACACTGAGCCGTTGAACGCACTCAAGACCCTGCCGACCGCCAACGGCGAGCGCTCCGCGGCCAACGGCGCGCGCAACGGACACCCAAAGCCGGTCAGCATCGGCCGCCGGGCGTCAGGCGCCGTGATCGGCACGCCGGCCGAGGGCGATGAGTCGGTCGTGCACGCGGCCGATGTCGTTGAGGGACGGCATGTCGTTGGTGATCCGGCTGATCTCCACGCCCACGTCGGTGGCGCCGAACGGCACTCCCCCGGCACTGATGCATTCGGTGATCGCGGCGATCTCGTCGTCGGAAATGCGTCGGCGCAATAACGCGAACAACGGCACGTATCCGGTGGCCGGCAAACCCGAGGGATAACCCGCGCGCAAGAAACCGACCACCCTGGACACCCCGTTGGCCATCGTCAGCCCACCTCGTTCGTTTCGACGCATGCTACCGGCAAACACCCTGTGCACGGGTACTGCACCGGACGAATCGCACACGTGCACCGAGGATGGCAGCCGGTATGACGTCACTCGCGCGACCCACTGGTGCTGCTTCTCGCGCGTCTCGGCGCTTTCGGTATCGCCGCGGGCGGCCGAGGTGATCAACCCGGCAGCCAGGTGGCGATGCTGGCGGGCGGCGGCGCGCTCCACGGCGCACCTCTCCGACATGAGGTGCACCACCGCTCCCGGGCTGGCCGCAACCCAAGTTCAGCAACTTCGTGGGGGCACCGCGGAAGGCTCCCGGCGGCAGCCCGGTCCGCCATCGGATACATTCTCGGCAGGACCCACATCGAGGAGGGCACCGCAATGAGCGCTCCCCCCAATTCCTATGGCCCCAACTCCTATGGCCCCGGGTTCTATGGCCCCGGGTTCTATGGCCAGGATCCTTACGGGCAAAGCCCCTTCAGCTACGATCCGCTCGGGCGGGCCCCCTATGCCGCCCCGCCGACGGGCCCGCCGGTTCTCCCGCCCCCGCCGGTGGATCCCCGCCCGGCGGCGCCCGTCAACGCGCCCGTCAACGCGCCCGTCAACGCGCCCGTCAACGTGTTCGCCACGCTGTCGCTGGTGTTCGCGTTCCTTTGCGCCCCCGCCGGAGCACTGCTGGGACACGTGGCGCTCGTCCAGATCCGGCGCACCGGTGAGCGCGGCCACGGCCGCGCGGTGGCCGGGGTGGCGCTGTCCTACGCCTTCGTCATACTGGCGGTGTTCGCGCTGGTCGCGTGGGCGATGCTGGCCGAGTACACGTCGAGCCGCACCGCGGCGCCCGGCGCACCTGCCAGCACGGCCGAGCCGGCGCCCACGGTGGCGCCGCGTGCCGTGGGCGCGCTGCTGCCCAACGTGGGCGACCTGCGGAACATCACCGGCGACCAGAACCTCGCGGCCGGCCAGACATGGGATCATCCGGCCCGCTCCGACCGGGAGGGAACGATCGACCGCCCGCAGTGCTGGGGAAGCATCGCGCCGGGGACCCCGGACGCCTACACCGCGGGCGCCATCTTCGGGTACCGCGCGGCGGAATTCTCCGACACCCGCAGCTTTCTCAAGTCGACTCAGGTGATCCAGGCGGTCGCGGCGTTGCGCGATCCGCCCGCGGCCCGGTCACAGTTGGACACACTGCTGTCCGGATGGCGCGACTGCGGCGGCTCCACCGTCGCGGTAACCGTCCCCGGCAGGGAGGCGATCCCGTTTTCTCTGGGCGAACCCTCCGACGCCGGTGACGGCATCACTACATTGGACCTCGCGCCGCGCGGGCTGCAGGTGCGCTCCGTGCGCGCGATCGCGGCCCGGTCCAACGTGGTCGTCGACCTGTACGTGTCCTGCAGCGGCACGACCGACGGCCGCATCCCCCGCCAGTCGGCCGTGAGCATCGCCAACTACATCCTCGACAAGATTCCTCAGTAAGGTGGGACGGCAGGATGGGCCAGTAGGGTGGGGTTCATGCAGTATCTCGACGTCGACGGGGTCGGCCGGGTAAGCCGGATCGGCCTGGGCACGTGGCAGTTCGGTTCGCGCGAGTGGGGTTACGGCGCCAGTTACGCCTCCGGCGCCGCCGGTGACATCGTGCGGCGGGCCCGCGCCCTGGGGGTCACGCTGTTCGACACGGCCGAGGTGTATGGGCTGGGCCGAAGCGAGCGCATCCTCGGCCAGGCCCTCGGCGCCGAGCGCGCCGAGGTCGCGGTGGCCAGCAAAATCATGCCCGTCGCCCCTTTCCCCGCCGTGGTCAGGCAGCGCGCGGCCGCCAGCGCGCGCCGGCTGGGTCTGGACCGCATCCCGCTGTACCAGGTCCATCAGCCGAACCCGGTGTTCCCGGATTCGGTGATCATGCCCGGCATGCGTGGGCTGCTGGATCGCGGCAAGATCGGCGCGGCCGGGGTCTCCAACTATTCGCTGGCGCGGTGGCGCAAGGCCGATGCGGCGCTCGGCCGTCCCGTGATCAGCAACCAGGTCCATTTCTCGCTCGCCCACGCCGGTGCGCTCGAGGACCTGGTGCCGTTCGCCGAACGCGAGAACCGGGTCGTGATCGCCTACAGCCCGCTGGCCCAGGGGCTGCTGGGCGGCAAGTACGGCCTCGACAACCGGCCCGGGGGCGTTCGTGCATTGAACCCATTGTTCGGCACCGAAAACCTGCGCCGCATCGAGCCGCTGCTGCAGACGCTGCGCGACGTAGCCGCGCAGGTGGGCGCCAAGCCGGCCCAGGTGGCGCTGGCCTGGCTGATCAGCCTGCCGGGCGTCGTCGCCATCCCCGGGGCCTCCAGCGTCGAGCAGCTCGAGTTCAACGTCGCCGCCTCCGACGTCGAGCTGCCCGCGGAGTCCCGAGACGCGCTCACCGCCGCCGCCCGCGCGTTCCGGCCGGTCTCGGCTGGGCGGTTCCTCACCGACAAGGTCCGCGAGAAGCTCGGCCGCTGAGCCGGCGCCGACGTTACGGCTGTGACGACGGGGCGGACTCCGCGAACGCCGCGGGCCCGGCGGGTGCGCCCCGAGCAACCACGAGCGGCATCGACGTCGCCGCGTCCGTGCCCAGGATCGTGTGCACGACCGCGACGAGGTCCTCGACGGGCATCAGCTTGCCGGGCATGCAGCCGCGCGAAGCCCACAGCGGGACGGCCTTCATGGCCAGGTCCATATCCCAGCCGATGTTCATGCCCGTCGCCGCGTCGCCCTCGCCGCCGGCGCACTCCCCCACGATGAGCGTGGTGAAGCCGATGTCGGGGTGCTCGGTGCGCCACGCTTCCACGAGCCGCTCCAGAGCCGCCTTGCTGACGCCGTAGGCCCCCAGCCCCGGCCACGGCGGTCCGAAGGTTCCGGCGTCGGAGGACAGGTAGACCGCCTTGCCCGCCTCCTTGCCGGCATCAGGCGTCAGGTGCGGCACCGCCGCGGCCGTGACCAGTGCCGCACCGATCACGTTGGTGTCGAAGACGCGCCGCCACGTCTCGGCGTCGGTGTCGACCATGCGCACCAGCGGCCCAACGGCCGGGGTGTAGACGAGGTTGTCGATGCCGCCCAGGGCGTCGGCGGCCTCCTGGATGGCCGAGCGGCAGGCGGCCTCGTCGATGACGTCGCATTCGACGGCGATCGCGCCGGCCCCCGCCTCCCGGGCGGCGGCCTCGATGCGCTCACGGCGCCGGGCGAGCAGCGCCACCTGATGGCCGCGCTGCGCCAGGCCGACACCAATGCAGCGCCCGAGGCCACTCGAGGCGCCCACCACCACTGTCCGTGACATATTCACTCTTTTCTGTAACGACTCACCCACTGGCGAGAAACCTACCGGATCGCGGCGGCACGCCCGCTCAGATGTCGACGACCGTATTTCGGCCGGCCAGTTTGGCCTCGCACATCGCCGCATCGGTCCGGGCCGCATCGGTCCGGGCCGCATCGGTCGGTCCGGGCCGCATCGGTCCGGGCCGCATCGGTCGGTCCGGGCCGTGGTCGGCGAAGCCGCCTCGCCGTACGGGCGATGGTCGCACCGATGCGATGCTCCGGATCGCCCAGATCGTGCACCCGAATTGGTGATGAACGAACGCCGTCGAACCGGCGAGATCGGCGACGAGCTGAAGAAATCTCGGGGGTGATGGATCGCGAAGGGCCGGACGGCGCCGGTCAGGGGCCGTCCGGGGCCCGCAACACGACGGCGGCGTAGGCCTCCACGGTCAGCTTGCCACCCCCGGGCACTTCGTCGGCCGGTGTCCTCTCCTCCGGCCCGGTGAACACCACCAACCGCCAGGTCGCCGCGAATTCCTTGGGCGGAAGGGTGAATTCGATCGGCTCGTGGTGGGCGTTGAAACACAGCAGGAACGAGTCGTCGACCACCCGCTGGCCGCGCGGATCACGGCCGGGGATCCCGTGGCCGTTGAGGAATACCGTGACCGACTTGGCGAACCCGGCGCCCCAGTCCTCCTCGGCCATCTCGGCACCCTCCGGGGTGAACCAGGCGATGTCGGGCAGCCCGTCCTGGCCCCGTCGGCCCAGCGGCTTGCCGGAGAAGAACCGCCGCCTTCGGAACACCGGGTGCTCGGCCCGCAGCGCCGACACCACCCGGGTGAACTCCAGCAGGCCGGTGTCGGCGCCGTCCCAGTCGATCCAGGTGAGCTCGTTGTCCTGGCAGTAGCCGTTGTTGTTGCCGTGCTGGGTGCGCCCGAGTTCGTCACCGTGGCAGATCATCGGCACCCCCTGCGACAGCAGCAGGGTGGTCAGGAAGTTGCGCTGCTGGCGCGCGCGCAGCTCGTTGACGTCCGCGTCGTCGGTCGGCCCCTCGACGCCGCAGTTCCACGAGCGGTTGTGCCTCTCGCCGTCGTTGTTGTCCTCGCCGTTGGCCTCGTTGTGCTTCTCGTTGTAGGACACCAGATCCCGCAACGTGAACCCGTCGTGGGCGGTGACGAAGTTGATGGAGGCCACCGGCCGGCGCGCGGTGTGCTCGTACAGGTCGGCCGAGCCCGACAGCCGGTAGGCGAACTCGTCGAGGGTGGCGGGTTCGCCGCGCCAGAAGTCGCGCACGGTGTCGCGGTACTTGCCGTTCCATTCCGTCCACTGCGGCGGGAAGTTGCCCACCTGATAGCCGCCCGGCCCGACGTCCCAGGGCTCGGCGATGAGCTTGACCTGGCTGACTGTCGGATCCTGTTGCACGAGTTCGAAAAACGTCGCCAGCCGGTCCACGTCGTAGAACTCGCGGGCCAGGGTGGAGGCCAGGTCGAACCGGAAACCGTCGACGTGCATCTCGAGGACCCAGTAGCGCAGCGAGTCCATGATCAGCTGCAGTGCGTGCGGATGCCCGACGTTGAGGCTGTTGCCCGTGCCGGTGTAGTCCATGTAGTACTTCTTGTCGTCGTCGACCAGGCGGTAGTACGCGGCGTTGTCGATCCCGCGCATCGACAGCGTCGGGCCCATGTGGTTGCCCTCGGCAGTGTGGTTGTAGACCACATCGAGGATCACTTCGATGTCCGCCTCGTGCAGGGCTCGCACCATCGCCTTGAACTCCTGCACCTGGCCGCCGGGGGACGTGGAGCTGGAGTATTTGAAGTCGGGCGCGAAGAACCCGATCGTGTTGTAGCCCCAGTAATTCGACAGGCCCTTCTCGACCAGGGTCGAGTCGTTGGCGAAGTGGTGCACCGGCATCAGCTCGATCGCGGTGACACCGATGCTCTTGAGGTGCTCGATGAGCGCCGGGTGCGCCACCGCGGCGTACGTGCCGCGCATCTGCTCGGGAATGTCGGGGTGGGTCTGGGTCAGGCCCTTGACGTGCGCCTCGTAGATGACGCTGTCGGCGTACTGATGGTCCGGCGGCCGGTCGTTGCCCCAGTCGAAGTAGGGGCTGATGACCACAGACTTGGGCATGCTGGGTGCGGAGTCCTCGTCGTTGCGGCTGTCGGGGTCACCGAAGTGGTAGCCGAACAGGGACTGGTTCCACTCGAAGCTGCCGTCGATCGCCTTCGAATACGGGTCCACCAGAACCTTGTTCGGGTTGCACCGCAGCCCGCTCTCCGGCTCGTAAGGGCCGTCGACGCGGTAGCCGAAGCGCTGTCCCGGTTCGACGCCGGGGATGTAGGCGTGCCAGACGAACCCGTCGACCTCGGGCAGCGTGATCCGGCTCTCGTTGTCGTCGGCGTCGAACAGGCACAGCTCCACGCGCTCGGCGACCTCGGAGAAGACCGCGAAGTTGGTCCCCGCGCCATCGTAGGTGGCGCCCAGCGGGTAGGCCCTGCCCGGCCACACTTCACCCGTGGGCGTGGGAAAGCGCTCGGCGCCTGTCATGGCGCACCTCATACCCCGGAGGCGCGGCAACCAAACCGGCCGCCCCTGCGCCCGCGCACCCGCAACGTCCCGCTGCGTAGGGAAATACTTTGGCCGGCAACGCTTTCACAGGCCAGTCGAGGGCCGGTCGGTCACGGCCTCGGCGGGACGTTCACGGCACCGTCCTGTTTCTCATGGAAGATCCCGTAGTCGCGGGGCGGGCCTACGGATCAGTGCTGCGGCGGTTCGGCATCCCGCGCGGGCCCGCGGGCCTTCGCCCCGTCACGCAAGCTGCGGTTGGTGGACCGCAGATCGGTGTTGTCCGCGGACAACTCGGCGTTGTCGTCCTCGAGCGACAGGATCCGGGCGATGCCGGCGAGGTTGACGCCGTCGTCGACCAGGGCGCTGATGCGTTGCAGCCGGGCCAGGTCGTCGGCACTGTAGCGCCGCGTGCCACCTTCGCTCCGGGCGGGCGTCAGCAGTCCATGGCGCTCGTAGAGCCGTAGCGACTGCACCGCGACACCGGAGAGTTCGGCGGCTACCGAGATTCCGTACACGCCGCGATCGGGCGCCGGCGCACCACCATCGCCGGGCTGATCAGGCATCACGGCATCTCCTCCAGAAAGCTGTGCAGAAAAAGTATTTAGCACAGTTGCGTTGATATGTCGATAGTGCTATAAGAAATCTATGTCATCTGACATAGGATTATGTGATTCACCACAATAGGTTAGGAGTGAGAGGTGACCGCCATGCTGATGCGCACCGACCCGTTCCGCGATCTGGATCGCTTCACCCAGCAGGTATTCGGCACCGCGGCCCGGCCCGCGGTGATGCCGATGGATGCCTGGCGAGACGGGGAGAACTTCGTCGTCGAGTTCGATCTTCCGGGCATCGACGCCGAATCGCTGGACATCGACATCGAGCGCAACGTGGTGACCGTGCGCGCGGAGCGTCCCGCACTGGACCCGAACCGGGAGATGCTGGCCACCGAGCGGCCTCGCGGCGTCTTCAGCCGCCAGCTCGTCCTCGGCGAAAATCTCGACACAGACAAGATCGAAGCCACCTACCGCGAAGGCGTCCTGAGGTTGCACATCCCGGTCGCGGAAAAGGCCAAGCCGCGCAAGATCGCCGTCGACCGCGGCGGGAAGACCGCACTCAAAGACAACGCCATCAAAGACAACGCCATCAAAGACAACGCCATCAAACGCGAGGTGATCGACGCGTGATCGACGCGTGATCGACCGGCGGGAGGGCGGAGGTCGCCGCCCGGCATTCCCAGCCGCCGCCCTCCCGTCCGGAATTCATCACGGCAGGCACAGGCCGGCGACGGCGCGCCACCGGGAGACGGCTCAGCCCGTCGGCGCCGGGGCCCGCCTGCGGCGTTGCGCGCGGCTCGCCGCGACCAACTGCGCCACCCCGTTCTCGATTCCCGCGGCAAGTTCCCCGATGTCGGATGCGGCGTCGAAGTCGGCGCTGATGCCGAAGACAAACGCGTCGGCGTAACTGACCATTGCGATACCGGTGCGCACCTGCAGGGCGATGGGCGGGACCGGCAGGATCTCCAGCACCCGCCGGCCCAGCAGCCGCTGCCTGCTACGCGGGCCGGGCACGTTGGTCGCCAGGCCGACGACGGCGCGCTGTGGCAGACGCGCCAGCAGCCGAATCGCCCACGCCGAGAACGCGAATGGCACGGCGCCGGCCGCCCACACCGCCGCGCTGCCGCCCTCGCTCTGACCGCTGGCTTTGACCCGGGTGAGGCGTTCGCCCACCAGCTCCAGCTGCCGCACCGGGTCCGGCTCGTCGACCGGCAGCAGCGGCAGCATCGCCGAGACCTGGTTGTCGGTGGCTGCGAAATGGTCGGCCGTGCGCACCGATACGGGAACGAGGGTGCGCAGCGAGTCGCGGTCGGGCCGTTCGCCCCGCTGCAGCAAGACGCTGCGATAGCTGTTCGTGATCGCCGCCAGTGCAACGTCGTTGAGCGTCACGCCGAACGCCTGGGACACCCGCTGAAGATCGGCCAGCCGGACCCGGGCCACGCTGTAGCGCCGCATCGTCGTGAGGGGTCCGTTCAGTGACGACGGCCGCGCCGGCCGCAGCAGGCCGGCCGTCA
>NZ_JBMIOP010000221.1:0-9747 GCF_049197365.1 Mycobacterium sp. THU-M104 | reverse complement strand
TCGACCCGCACGCCGTCGTCGAACGCGCCGCCACAGCCGAACACGAGCGCACCGTCACCATCCGCCCCGCCCCCGACACCATGACCTACCTGACCGCGCTACTACCGGTGACCCACGGCGTCTCGGTGTACGCCGCGCTCACACGCGCCGCCGACACCACCTTCGACGACCGCACCCGCGGCCAAGTCATGGCCGACACGCTGATCGAACGGATCACCGCACAACCCGCCCACGTGCCCACACCCATCGCCGTCAACCTCGTCCTCACCGACGAGACCCTGCTCGGCGGCACCACCACACCCGCCGAGCTGGACCGGCTACGGCCCCATCCCGGCCGCCGTAGCCCGCAACCTCGTCAGCACCGCAATCACCGACACCCGATCCCGGGCCACCCTGCGCCGGCTCTACGCACACCCCCGCACCGGCGCCCTGGTGACGATGGAATCACGCGCCCGGACCTTCCCCAAGGGCCTGGCCACCTTCATCGACCTACGCGACCAGCGTTGCCGCACCCCCTACTGCAACGCCCCCATCCGCCACCACGACCACGCCCAACCCTGGGCCCGGGGCGGACCGACCACCGCCACCAACAGCCTGGGCACCTGCGAACGATGCAACTACACCAAAGACAACCCCGGCTGGCACGTCACCACCAACACCGACGAAAACCACACCCACACCGCGCACTACACCACACCCACCGGCCACACCTACCAATCAACAGCCCCACCCCACGCACCCACCATCGATGTCAGCGAACTCGAAACCCGCATCGGCATCACACTGACGCAACGGCACGCCGCCTAGGCGAGGTCGAGGCGGCCCGTCAGCCGCGACCGGTGAGGTTTTCGACGTCGATGACCTCGCCGCGGTTGATGCTCACCCAGTCGCGGCCCTGTAGGTAGGGACGCAGACTGCGGCCGATGAGCTCCGCATCGGCCGGGGCCTTGGGTCGCTGAAGCTCGTAGACGTGCGGTAGCTCGGCCATGCCGGTCACCACGGTCCACAGCTTCAGGGAGTCCGGACCGGTCGGGGGATCGACCAGAACGGGGCCGAACAGGCACTGCCCGGACAGAAACAACGTCGGCACCCCGTAGCCGCCGGCGTCGACGACCCGTTGATGGTCGGCACGGACATCGTCGTGGGTGGTCGGGTCGGCCAGCGCCGCGTCGAGCGCCGCCTCGTCGAGATCCAACTCCTCCAGTAGGCGCCGCGCCACCGCCGGGTCGTGCGGTTTGCCGCCCGCGATGTGCAACTCATGGCCGATCCGCGCGTACCACCGGTCCAGCAGCGCCATGTCCGTCCGCCGCAGCAGCGCCCCGATGCGCATCAGCGACCAGCCGTAGGACCACTCCCGCTCCCACGGATGCTTCTTGCCGTCTGCGCGGTTGATCTCCTCGAGGCTGAAGAACCGCCAGTTGACCGTGATCCCGGTCTGTTCCCGGACGTCGCGGATCCACAGCGCGGTCTGGTAGGCGAAGGGACACATCGGGTCGAAGTGGAAGTCCACGGCGTTGCTCATCACGACCTGCCCGATGGTGATCAGTAGTGGTAGGTGTCCGACGGCGCGGGCGAGTGCACCGGTTCGTCCTCGAACTCGGACGTTTCGATACCGTAGGCGCGGGCCAGCTCGAGGATCTTGTTCGCCCGCGAGATGCGCGGCAGATCGGAACCGTTGCGGATCTCACCCCCGTCGCGCTCGAACTCCGCGAAAAACTCTTTCGCCCAAGCTATCTCGTCCTGCGAGGGGGACAACCCCTCGTTCACCACGGCGCATTGATCCGGGGACAGGCAGATCTTGCCGGTCATGCCGAACTCGACGGAGACGGCCGTGGCCTCGATGAGCTTGAGCGGGTTGGAGCCGATGGTCGGGCCGTCGATCGCGCTGGGCAGCCCGGCCGCCTTGGCGGCGATGGTGAACCGCGACCGGGTGTAGGCCAGCGTGGACGGGTCATCACCGAACCCGGTGTCCCGGCGGAAGTCGCCGATGCCGAACGCCAGGCGGAAAGTCCCCTTGGCGGCGGCGATCTCGGTGATGCGCTCCAGGCCGCGCGCCGTTTCGACCAGCGCCACGACCGGCACGTCGGGCAGCCGCTTGGCGGTCTCGGTGACGTGGTCGACGGATTCGACCATCGCCAGCATCACCCCCCCGACGGGGGTGGCCGACAGCGCCGCGAGGTCGTCCGCCCACCACGGGCTGCCGAAGCCGTTGACACGGACCCAGTCGGTGTTCCCCGCCCCGAGCCAGCGCACGACGTGGTCGCGGGCGACGGCTTTGTCCTTGGGTGACACCGCGTCCTCGATGTCGAGGACGACGATATCGGCGCGGGAGTGCGCCGCGGACTGGAATCGGTCGGCGTGCGCGCCGTTGACCAGCAGCCAGCTCCGGGCCAGGACCGGGTCGATGCGCGACCCGATGTCGGCGGGGTCTACCGCGTGGCTGTTGACCTGCTCATACATTGATTGATCCGTCGTCATGCTCGTTCCGTGGTGAGGTTGTCGTCAACAACCGTAGCGGCCCTGACAACGGCGCGGCGCGAGCCGCCCGGTTTTCCGTAGGCTCGGTGCGGTGAGCATCACTCCCGACATGACCGTTGCTCTGCACGACCGCTTCCTGCGCGACCTGCCCGAGATGGCCGTCCGCTGGCACGCCGAGACGCCCCCCGACGCGCGGTTGCTCGTGCTCAACGAACGCCTCGCCGCGGAGCTCGGGCTCGACCCCACGTGGCTGCGCAGCCCCGACGGGCTGCGTTTCCTGGTGGGCGAGCTGGTGCCCGACGGGGCCACCCCGGTAGCCCAGGCCTACGCCGGGCATCAGTTCGGCGCCTTCGTCCCCCGGCTGGGCGATGGGCGCGCCCTGCTGCTCGGCGAGCTCGCCGACGACCACGGAGGCCTGCGCGACATCGCCCTGAAAGGCTCGGGTCGCACGCCCTTTGCGCGCGGTGGCGACGGCTTGGCGGCGGTGGGGCCCATGCTGCGCGAGTACCTGATCAGCGAGGCGATGCACGCGCTGGGCGTGCCGACGACACGGTCGCTGGCCGTGGTGGGCACGGGGTGCCCGGTGCAGCGGGACACCGAGCTGCCCGGCGCCCTGCTCACCCGGGTGGCGGCGAGCCATCTGCGCGTCGGGAGCTTCCAGTACGCCGCAGCCTCCGGCGACACGGGTCTGCTGAAGCGCCTCGCCGACCACGCGATCGCGCGCCACCATCCCACCGCCGCCGCGGCGCAGCGCCCCTACCTCGCGCTGTTGGAGGCGGTGGCCGACGTCCAGGCGTCGCTGATCGCCCGGTGGATGCTGATCGGGTTCGTGCACGGGGTGATGAACACCGACAACATGACGATCTCCGGCGAGACCATCGACTACGGACCGTGCGCCTTCATGGAGGCCTACGACCCGGAGACCGTCTTCAGCTCGATCGACTCCCGGGGGCGCTACTCCTACGGCAACCAGCCCGTCGTCGCGCGGTGGAACCTCGCCCGTTTCGCCGAGACGCTGCTGCCGCTGATCTCGGAGAGCACCGAGGAGGCGGTCGGGCTCGCCGAGGCGTCGTTCGGCGTGTTCGGCACCCGGTATGACGCCGTGTGGGCGCCAGGCATGCGGGCCAAACTGGGACTGCCTGCCGAGGCCGACTCCCACGCCGATGCCGACGCCGCGCAACTGATCGACGAGCTGCTCGCGCTGCTGCAGGCGGGCGGCGTCGACTACACGTCCTTCTTCCGCCACCTCGGCCGGGCCGCACGCGGGGACGCCGGGCCCGCCCGTGCATTGTTCGACGACGCCGACGGCTTCGACGACTGGATGCCGCGCTGGCGGGCCCTTGACCCGGACCCGGAGTCGATGGACCGCACCAACCCGGTCTACATTCCCCGCAACCATCTGGTCGAGGAGACCCTGGACGCGGCGACCGCCGACGACCTCGAACCGCTGGAACGACTCCTGCAGGCGGTGACCGCCCCGTACGACGAACGGCCGGGCTTCCAGCGCTACGCCGACCCCGCCCCCGAGGGATTCGGCGCCTACCGAACGTTCTGCGGCACCTGAGGCGCGCCGCGCCCTGAGCCAACGGATCGGCGGGAGATGGCTAGCATGGCCGACATGCCCGACCCGGTAACGGCTACCGACGAACCGGCACCCGACGGCGGCGAAACCGTCGCCGCTTCCGTTTCGCCAGGTCCGGACGAGGTCGAACCCGCGTGGTCGCGCGAGGACGACGAGGGGGACGCGGGCGCACCGGCCGCGGCCCGTCAATCGTGGCAAGCGACCTGGCGCAAAGCCGCCGTGTTGCTCGTCGGTGGTCTCGCGGTGGCGGGGGCGATCGTCATGGCTTTCTGGCTGTCGAGCCCGCCGGACTCCCCCGCGCCGGCGACGGGACGCACACCCTCGTCGTCGTCGTCGGCGGCGGCGTCGGCCGCCTCGGCCGTGCCGTCGTCCATCGCCTCGACACCCGAGCAGGACCAGAAGTACATCCGGGATCTCAACGACCACGGGATCTCGTTCGCCAATCCCCAGGCCGCCATCTACAACGGCAAGATGGTGTGCCAGAACATCAGCCAGGGAATGACCGTGCCGCAGTTGGTCGTGGAATTCCGCGCGAGCAACCCCGCGCTCGGCGCCGACGCCGACGCCTATGTGGCCATTTCCGTCCACGCGTACTGCCCGCAACACGACAGCTCGGTCAACGGCGGCTGACGAGGCTCCCCGGCGTCACCCGCGGGCGTTACGATCGGGCGCATCCGAGTGAGCCGACCCTGGCCGGCAGTACTTGCTGCGCATCGTGTCGTCGTCTGTCCGACTTGTCGTGACCTCGACAGACCTGACAGGGTAGGGGCGCGGTCCCCGAGATGAATGCAACCGCGGCGACCATCCGGGGCGACAAAGGAGTGAGCGCATGAGCGTCGAGGGCAATCAGGTCCCGACCGAGTCGGCGCCTCCTCAGCGCCCGCGGCGGCGCCGCCGGTTGTGGACCGAATCCGCCGGGTCGCTGGTCTTCGCGGCGTCCGTCGCCGCAGTTGCCGTGGTGGGCCTGAGCGCGGTAGGCGTCTATTTCCTGCGCGACAAGACGGCGACCTCGCCAGGTCCGCAGACGGTGACCGTCTCGCCCTCGCACAAGACGCCGTCGCGGCGCGACGGACCGGACGGGGCCTTCCTGACGGCGCTGGCCGCCTACGGCATCGTCGACAACGGGACCGAGGCCGTTCGGCAGCGGTTCATGGAGTTCGGTCATCACACGTGTTTCTCGCTGCTGCCCCCGGCATCGCAGCCCCTGGAAGCGGTCGTCGACAAAATCGTGGCGGCGGAGAACAAAGACGTCGCCGACGGAAATACGTGGTCTCCGACGTTCAGCCGCGACGACGCCGAGAACCTGGCGCAGGCCGCGATCCACGCCTACTGCCCGGACGCGCAGCAGTAGGAACCCCTCAGTCCTCGGCCAGCAACCTGCCCATTTCGGGGATGACGACCTGCAAAGCCTTCAGGGGACGCAGCATCACCTTCACCGAGGTGATCTTGCCGTCGTCGTTCCAGTGGATCATGTCGATGCCGTTGACGTGGATGCCGTCGACCGCGGCGACGAACTCGAGCACCGCAGAATGCTCGCCGTACCACTTCTCGACGTAGCGGAATCCGTTGCCGGCGAACAGCTTCGCTGCGGCGGCCAGGTAGTGGACCACCTTGTCGCGGCCCGCCTGCGGTGTGAACAGCGCGGGAGAGGCGAAGACCGCGTCCTCGGTGAGCAGCACGCGCAGCTCGTCTGTCCGGCCGGTGTCGAGAATCTCGATCCAGCGTTCGATCACCGGTGGTGTCACCCCGCAAAACTAGCGTCTCGTGTGCGTCGAGCCGCACCCGGCTTGGTGTGGGCCGGGCGAGCCCCCGCTACGCGCCGACCGATGGGCACGGGAAGGTCGGGTTTGGGGCCCGCGGCCCGGGGCGCGACGGTGCGACGCGCGGAAACCGCCACCAACGCCGGCAAGACGGTACCGACGGCGATGCCCGTGCGCAGCGGCATAGCGCCAGGGTAGATGGATCTGCGGGGCATACGCCGCCGCCACTTCGAGCACATGCCGGTGCGGTGACCTGGAATGATGGCGTGCTGTGTCGCGCGCATTCGACGGCTTGGCCGAATCACCTGCCAGCGTTGGGCAGATTCACGCCGCGTTCGGTCGCAAGGATTATTGGCTGGACCGCCTGAAGACCAACCCCGCGGCCACCTCGCTGGATTCGCTGAGCGTGGACCCCGACGGCACGCTGACCGTGCAGTTCACCCAGTATCTGGGCCGCCAGCTGCTCCCCGGGCCGGTCGCCAACGTCATTCCCGGCGACGTGAAACTGGTGAACGTCGAGCAGTGGACACCGGACGGTGACAATGGGCTACGCGGGCGGGTCGATGTCTCGGTCTCCGGCGGGTTGGGGACATGCCGCGCTCGGGCGTGGCTGGAGCCGGCGGCGGCCAACGGCTCGCGACTGCGCGTCACCGGCAGCGTGCAGGTCAAAATTCCACTGGTGGGCAGCCGCCTCGAGAAGGCCGTCGGGGCCAACCTGGCGCAGAACATCCCCACGGTCATGTGTTTCACCACGGCGTGGCTCGACGAACACGCGTGACACCAATGCCGATCGCGCCCGATGGATTCCTAGTCGTCGCGGCGTGGGACGTCGAACAGCCCGAGGTCCAGCGTCCGCGCGACCTGCGCCACGGCGGCTTGGGCGCGCACACTGTTGCCCACCTCGTCCAGTGGCGGCGAGAACGCGGCAATTGCCAGTTGACCCGGGGCCACGGCAACCAATCCGCCTCCCACACCGCTCTTGGCGGGTAGCCCCACCGAATAAGCCCAGTCACCCGAGCGCGTGTAGATGCCTTCCATCGTCATCGCAGCCAGCACGTATCGGACGTTGCGGTGCGCGACGACCCGCGCGCCGGTAAAGGGATTGGACCCGCCGTTGGCCAATGTCGCGCCCATGACCGCCAGATCCACCGTCGTGACCAGCGTCGAGCATTGGCGGGTATAGACGGCGCAGGCTTCCATCGGGTCGCAGTAGATGGACCCGCCGTCGCGCAGCAGCCAGGCGATGGCGCGGTTGTGAAAGTTGGTATCCTGTTCGGAGGCGTTGATCTCGTCGCTGATCGAGATCTGACGCCCCGCGAAATCGCTTTGCACTTGCAGGATCTGGCGCCAACGGTCTTCGGCATCGGCGGCGGTGACCAGGCTTGCCGTCGCTATCGCACCGGCATTGACCAGCGGCGACATCGGTTTGTCATTGTGCTGTTCCAGCGCGGAGACCGAATCGAAAGCGCGACCGGTCGCGTTCGCACCGACCTTGTGGAGGACCTCTTGGTGGCCGCGTTGCTCGATCACGAGCGCGAGGGTGAAAACCTTCGAGATCGATTCCAGCGCGAATTCGCAACCGGCATCGCCGGCGGTGAATATCTGCCCGTCGACGGTCGCGACGCACACGCCGAACAGTTCCGGGTTCACCTTCGCCAGGGCCGGAATGTAGCCGGCGTTTCTGCCGCCCCGCTTGTCCTTCTGGTTGTCATACGCGTCGGCAACTGCCTTCGCGATCCGATCGGCAGACATGGCAATACGAGTCATCTGCTCAATTCTGTGTCACGCCAGCATGGCCGGCGGCGGTAGTGGTGACGACGCGGTGGATGAAGCCGAGCTTGTCGACCACGCGCGGCGGCAGCGAGAACGGGTACAGATCGCCGCGACCCATCGAGTGGTTGACCCGGTTCAGGACACCCGACAGCGGTATCCAGTCCCCGACGATGTCGGCAATCGTGGCGTCAGCATAGGACTCCCGCGCGTCGATGTCCGTTTCGAGATCCCACTTGACCCGACGGGCCTGCAGCACCAAACCCGAATCCGCGATCGTGGCAAGGGTTCCCGTGATGTGCAAATAGTGCGCAAAGCTCTCGGCGAAATCTTCCCACGGGTGCGCGGTCGCGTACTCCGAGATGTAGCTCGACTGCCAGCCGGCCGGGACCACACCGCGGTAGTGGCGCTGCAGGGCGGCCTGATAGTCCTCGCGCTCATCGCCGAAGAATGCCCGGGCGTCCTCGGCCAGGGCCGTGTCCTGGACGAGAATCATCTCGTAGTAGTGCCCGACCTCGTGACGAAAGTGCCCCAGCATCGTGCGGTAAGGCTCTTTGAAATGGATCCGGAGTCGCTCGCGGTAGAGTTCCAGCGACTCGGCCAGGTCGATGGTGATCACCCCGTCCGCATGCCCGATCGTCACCGGGCCGCCCGAGGACTCACTCGACAACAGGTCGAACGCCAGCCCGTCATCGGCCTGGTAGTACGGCCGGACCGGCAAGCCCAATTCGATCAACTGGAAAATCAACCGCCGCAACGTCTTCAACGTGTCGTCGAGTTCGGCCAGCGCCTTGGCGTCGTCGGCCGCCGGACCCCGGCGAACGAAGCTGTCGGCGAAGCACCGATCCGATCCGGAATCACAGGAGGTGAGCCAGTTGCAACCCCGCGTCCAGTGCGCACAGCTGACCCAGCGACGTTCGTCGACAATCACGTCGGCTTGCCCCGAGAGAGCGAGCATCTGACGCGATGGGTAGTGGTAGCCGACCGCCGTCGCACACGTCGGGCAGCGTTGCACCTCGAAACCGACCGCCTTCCCGCACTTCGGGCATCCGAACGCGCGCACGGTTCAGGACGTGCCCGCGCCGGCCGAGCGGATCGAGGTACACGTGCGGTCATTGCCCATCGGCTCTCCCAGCCTCTCGTCGCTTTGCCGCGAGCATATGCCAGTCGATGCCGCGGGCAGGTGATCGCGCCCGGTCCGGGCCGCTGACCAGCCGCCCCGGCGTGCGCGAAAATCTGCGGAATCCTTTTCGGCATGCGGCGCGTCGAGCTTTGCGGGGTCCCAGAGCTGACTACGCTCAGAACGACCGAGTGCGTGGGGCGACCACGACCGGAGAGAGGACGCGCAGCGTGAATCACTACAGCCGAACGACGACACCGACACTACCGATGCTGGGTCTTTTGGCGTCCGCCGTCTTCGGCTTGGGCGCAGCAACCGCCCAAGCCGACACCGCCAGCATCAACACCGCCAGCGTCCAGTTCCAGCCGACGACAACGAACAAGGTTCCGAGTCTGCGCGTCACCGTCACAGACACCAGTGGAAACGGGAAACCCGGCACGTACGGGTCCTGCACTTTCGACGCCACCCCCACGCTGGGGACCATGGACGTCCTTCAAGGAATCGGGACTCCGATGGCACCCCTCAACCAGACTTTTGAACTCAAGCAGGGAGGCAACGCCGAGTTGAACTTCGCGCCCGAACTCCCGACCGGCACCCTGTGGAACGTCACCGTCAGCTGTACCGACCCCGTCCAAAACCAAACCGCGACCGTCTACGACGAACCGATGCCGTTCTGACCCCGTGCGCAGGCTTCAACATTTCCGCTGCGACTGACACAATCGCCTCATGCCCACCGACCCCGAGCACCGGCCTCTGTCGGACGCACCGACACCGTCGCGCGAGCGCGTAACGCCCGAGGACTGGGAGCGATACGGTGACGAAGATCAGGTGCGGTCGGCGTGGGACGAGAGCCGCCTCCACGACGAGCAACCGCCTCATCACCGCTGACCGCGACCCCCCATCTTTGGTGGAGCTGCCGGGAATCGAACCCGGGTCCTACGGCATTCCCTCAAGGCTTCTCCGTGCGCAGTCCGCTGTGCCTCTACTCGGATCTCCCGGTCACGCGAACCAGCCAGGATGACGATCCCAGTCGCTGT
>NZ_JBMIOP010000219.1:0-6413 GCF_049197365.1 Mycobacterium sp. THU-M104 | reverse complement strand
AGTTCCAGGTGGTGTCCATCCCCACCATGATCCTGTTCAAGGACGGAGACCCGGTGAAGCGAATCGTCGGGGCCAAGGGCAAAGCCGCGCTGCTGCGTGAGCTTTCCGGCGTGGTTCCCGGTCTCGACTGATCGGAACTTCTTGCCGCTGCGCGCCTCGCGCTTCGCCTGGGGTTTTCGGGAAATCGAGAAGTATCTGCGACAATCACCTTGGATTGTCACCCTGAATCGAGCCTGTCACACCGCCACGAAGGGCCTCTTGGTATGCCGAATCCGCGCCGCGCAGACAGCGACGCGCTGCGCCGTGGTGACCGCAGCCCGGTCGTGACCGAGATCCGGGCCACACTGGCGACGCTGGGACTGCTCGACGACTCCGAAGAAGAAGCAACGACGGGCCGGCACGTGCCCCTGGAGCTCTTCGACGCCGAACTCGACCAAGCCGTGCGCGCATTCCAGCAACATCGCGGACTCCTGGTGGACGGCATCGTCGGCGAAGCCACTTATCGCGCGTTGAAGGAAGCGTCCTACCGACTGGGCGCGCGCACCCTGTATCACCAATTCGGTGCTCCGCTCTACGGTGACGACGTCGCCACGCTGCAGGCCCGGCTGCAAGACCTCGGCTTCTACACCGGCCTGGTCGACGGCCACTTCGGGTTGCAGACCCACAACGCGTTGATGTCGTACCAGCGGGAGTACGGTCTTGCCTCCGACGGCATCTGCGGACCGGAAACGTTGCGGTCCTTGTACTTTCTGAGTTCGCGCGTCACGGGCGGTTCGCTGCACGCGATCCGCGAGGAAGAATTGGTCCGCCGGTCGGGCCCCAAACTGTCGGGTAAGCGAATCATCATCGACCCGGGCCGCGGCGGTGCGGACCACGGATTGATCTCGCAGGGCCCGTCCGGCCCTATCAGCGAATCAGATGTGTTGTGGGACTTGGCAAGCCGACTCGAAGGGCGTATGACCGCGATCGGCATGGAGACCTTCCTGTCGCGGCCGACCAACTGCAGTCCGTCAGACGCGGAACGCGCCGCGACCGCCAACAACGTCGGTGCCGACCTGATGATCAGCCTGCGCTGCGAAAGCCAGCCCAACTCCGCGGCCAACGGTGTGGCCTCGTTCCACTTCGGGAACTCTCACGGTTCGGTCTCCACGATCGGCCGTAATCTCGCCGACTTCATACAGCGGGAAGTTGTGGCGCGCACTGGATTACGCGATTGCCGCACCCATGGCCGGACCTGGGACCTGTTGCGGCTGACCCGGATGCCGACCGTTGAGGTCGACGTCGGTTACATCACCAACCCGCGAGACCGCGCTATGCTGATCTCGACCCAGACCCGCGACGCCATCGCAGAAGGAATCCTCGCGGCAGTCAAGCGGCTCTATCTGCTCGGCAAGAACGACCGCCCCACCGGCACATTCACTTTCGCGGAGTTGCTGGCCCACGAATTAGCCGTGGAGCGGGCCGCCCGGCTCGGCGGCTCCTGACCGCACTCGCCGCTGCCCACCGTGTTGGTGATCGTGGCTCCCACCCCAACCGGTTGCGGCAACTGGGCGCTCGCGAGCAGCCGTTCCAGCGCCGCCTCGACCTCGGCCTTCCATCCGAGGTCCTTGTCGAGTTCGAGTCGCAGCCGCGGGAAATAGCGATGTGGGGCGACCACCACGAAACCGGCTTCTGTCAAGAAGTCCGCATCGATGACGCAATGTTCGACGGAACAGTCCCCGAGGGCTTCCAAAACCGGGCGCACGTCGGCGTCGACCATTCGCGGATCCTGTAATTCCGCGGCCGCCTTCGTGCGGCCGAACGCCTCCAGCGCGCGGACACCCCGCCGGACCAACTCGTCGATCACCCCGGCGATGAGCCCGTGCGGCAGGTCGTCCGCAGCCCACCCCGCCTCGATGCCCATGGAAGTCAGCAGGACGGCGTCCGCGGACACCGGTGCGGTGGGAAACCGCTGCGCGCGTGGCACGGCCCGCGGCGGGGCGTAGAGGACGTATCCGACGCAGGGCAGTTCGGTGTTGCCGTGCTCGGCCACGAACGGCGCAGCGATCTGACCGCACGAACCCCATTCCAGCATCACCATCGAGAGCCAGGCTTCCTTCTCGAATTCAGGGTCGGTCAGATGGTCCTGGGTACCCAGGGTGGCAGGGTCGACCTCCCAGAAGACGCAGCGGCGCGCATGCTTGGGGAGCTGCTCGAAATCTTCGAGCCGCAGTGGCGTGATTCGAGCAGACACAAGCCTCCTGGCTTCCGTGCGTTACTGCAATCCGCTGCGGTCGCGTGCACCGGCAACCCCTCCAGAATAGGAGAGATGACGGTCGTCGGGCCAGTATTGAGCCCCCCACCCGAGTGGCGTTGGCAACAGCACCGCCCGCGGGGCGACGGGGGCATGATCCAAGGCGAAACAGCTTGGGCTCCAACGTGTTCAGCCAGAACCCCTTCCCACAAGCCCCCCCGTTCGGCGTCGCGCAGCCGCATGGCGTCACAGTGACGTAATTACACCGTGCCTGCGGTCATGGCTGCGCAGGGGTCATCGCGTCGACGATTCGCTGCAGATCCTCCACCGAACCGAATTCCACGACGATCTTGCCCTTGCGTTTGCCGAGGCTCACCGTCACCCGCGTGTCGAAGACATTCGACAGCCGCTCGGCGACGTCCTGAAGACCCGGCATCTGAATGGGCTTTCGCCGCTGCGGTGCAGGCGCGGGAGCGGCGCCGCGATTGGCCAGGGTGACGGCCTCCTCCGTCGCCCGCACCGACAGGCCCTCGGCGACGATCCGGCCGGCCAGTTCCTCCTGTGCCTCGGCACCCGCCTCCAACGACAGCAACGCCCGCGCGTGGCCGGCCGACAGTACCCCGGCAGCGACTCGGCGCTGCACCGCGATCGGCAACTTGAGCAACCGGATCATGTTGGTGATCAGCGGGCGGGAGCGTCCGATCCGCGAGGCCAGTTCGTCGTGGGTGACCCCGAACTCGTCGAGCAGCTGCTGGTAGGCCGCCGCCTCTTCCAGCGGATTCAACTGCACGCGATGGATGTTTTCCAGGAGGGCGTCGCGCAGGAGGTTGTCGTCACCCGTGTCCCGCACGATCGCCGGCACGGTGGCCAGTCCGGCCTCCTGGGCTGCACGCCAGCGGCGCTCCCCCATCACGATCTGGTAGCGCGCGCCGCTGTCCGACTCGGTCACCGCCCGCACCACGATCGGCTGCAGTAGGCCGAACTCCCGAATCGAGTGCACCAGCTCGGCCAGCGCCTCTTGGTCGAAGACCTGCCGCGGTTGACGCGGATTGGGCTCGATGTCGCCCGGGGCGATCTCGCGGTACACCGCGCCCATCGGCGCGACAGCCCCCTGCGTCGTGCCCCCGATCAGGAGATCGGCGGCGGCGTCACCCATCCGCGGCCCGAGGGTCGCTCGCCCGGTATCGCTGTCCGCGGGACCGGTCGGGATCAACGACGCGAGACCTCGGCCGAGTCCGCCCTTTTTCCGTACCGGCTGTGTCATGGTCGTCCCTTCACCGATGGTTCCTTCACGAATGGGGGGTGTCGCGCTGAGCCAGTTCGCGGCTGGCATCGAGGTAGCTCATCGCCCCTCGGGAGCCGGGGTCGTAGTCGATGATCGTCATGCTGTAGCCGGGTGCCTCGGAGACCTTCACACTGCGCGGAATCACCGTGCGCAACACCTTGTCCCCGAAGTAGCGGCGTACCTCGGCCGCGACCTGGTCGGCCAGCTTGGTCCGCCCGTCGTACATGGTCAGGACCACGGTGGTCACCTCAAGCGCCGGATTCAGATGGGCCTTCACCATCTCGATATTGCGCATCAGCTGTGACACGCCCTCCAACGCGTAGTACTCGCACTGGATCGGGATCATCACTTCCGGTGCGGCAACGAGTGCATTGATCGTCAGCAACCCCAGCGAGGGCGGGCAGTCGATGAAGACGTAGTCGAAGTCGAAGTCGCCGAGCGCGGCGAGCGCGGTCCGCAGCCGGTTCTCGCGCGCCACCATGCTCACCAACTCGATCTCGGCCCCGGCCAGATCGATCGTCGCCGGAACGCAAAACAGCCGATCGCTGTGCGGGCTCTGCTGCAACGCCTCCCTCAACGACACGTCGCCGAGCAGCACCTCGTACGACGACGGTGTGCCCGACTGCCGATCGGCGATGCCCAGCGCCGTGCTCGCATTGCCCTGAGGGTCGAGGTCGATGACGAGGGTCTTGAGTCCCTGCACCGCGAGCGCAGCCGCGAGGTTGACCGCGGTCGTGGTTTTGCCAACCCCACCCTTTTGGTTGGCGACCGTGAAAAGCCGGCGCCCCTTCGGCCGGCGCAGCGGCGCGTAGGTCGTGTGCAGCACCCGCATGGCGCGTTCCGCCGCGGCACCGATCGGAGTGTCGAAGTCGTCGGATGTTTCACGTGAAACCATCGCACTGCCCGCCGTTTCCTCTACCGGAGCCGCCGGCTCCTGAACCGACTCCCGAACCCCGACGGAAGGCGCAGCCGTCGCGCGACCTCGAGGAGACCTCATCCCGTCCTCCCGGTGCGGAACCGCGCCGACCGGTGGTGCGGCTGCGTCCCGCGCCGCGCTACCACCACGGTTACCGGCTGACGCAAGAAGGGCGCGCCACATGTGACCACCTTGGCATCGATGGCGCCCGACACCTCCATCACACGCCGGTGCTCCCGGACCTCATCGCAGGCGCGCTCCCCTTTGAGTGCAATCATCCGTCCGCCTGGCCGTAGCAACGGCATACTCCACTTCGTCAACTTGTCCAATGTCGCGACGGCGCGCGACACCGCCGCGTCGCGCTGCCCCCACCGCTCGCGCACCTCCGGCTCCTCCGCGCGGCCGCGCACGATCTCGACGGCCAACCCTAGTTCGGCGACCACCTCGGCGAGAAATTGGCTCCGCCGCAGCAGCGGCTCCAGCAGGACGATGTCCAGGTCGGGGCGTGCGATCGCCAACGGAATCCCCGGCAGGCCCGCGCCGCTCCCGATGTCGACCACGCGCTCGCCTATCTGGAGCAGCTCTCCCACGACGCCGCAATTGAGTAGATGGCGCTCCCATAGCCGGTCCGCCTCGCGCGGTCCGATCAAGCCGCGTTCCACCCCGGCGCCGGCCAGGAGTTCCGCGTACCGCTGGATCAAGGCCAGCCCTGGGCCGAACAGGCGCGCCGCCGCTTCCGTATCGGAGTCGTCCTGTTTCACGTGAAACATCCTCGGTTCGGTTTCACGTGAAACATCCCTCTGCTCGCCGCGCCCCGGTCATCCCCGCGAACTACACCGCTGTAACTCAGTCGCGGAGGACGACGACCCGTCGCGAGGGTTCTACGCCCTCGCTCTCGCTGTGCACCCCTTGCACGGCCGCGACTGCGTCGTGGACGATCTTTCGCTCGAACGGCGTCATCGGGGACAGCTCTTCGCGCGTGCCGGCGTCGCGCACCCGCCGGGCCACCTTGTCCCCCAATGCGGCCAGCTCCTCGCGCCGCCGCCGTCGCCAGCTCGCCACATCGAGCATCAGCCGGCTCCTCGCGCCGGTCTTCTGGTGCACCGCCAGGCGCGTCAGCTCCTGCAGCGCATCGAGGACCTCGCCGCCACGCCCCACCAACTTCGTGAGGTCCTCGCTGCCGTCGATGCTCACCACCGCACGATCGCCCTCGACGTCGAGGTCTATGTCCCCGTCGAAGTCCAGCAGGTCCAACAACTCTTCGAGATAGTCACCGGCGATCTCGCCTTCGGTGACCAACCGGTCCTCCAGTTCGTCGGCTTCGTCCGCGCCGCCCTCTGTCGCCGCAGCACCTACGGCGAGATCCTCGGTCACCGGTTGTGCCTCCGCATCCCGTTCGGTGGTTTCCGCGTCGGTCATGTGTTTTCCTCTCCCTCGTTCGCGGGTGCCGGACCCGTCAGGGGCGGCCCTCCGAGGCGATCCCTCGTCGCCATGGCACCTTCCTCAACGTTTGCGCCTTTTCGGCCGCGCCCCGGGTCGCGGCGCTCGATTGGCCGGTGCGTTACCGCGCTTGACCGAATTCGCCCCACCCCCGACGTCGTCGCCGGATTTCGGTTCGCCTCGTTGTGCGTCGCTGTCCCCCGTCGCCGTCCCGGCGTCCGCGTCATCGTCATCGTCCCCCGCCACGCCGTTGGCACCTGTGGCCTTGGTGTTGCGTTTTGGTTTGACGCCAGGGGCCGGCGCGTTGGCGGCCCGCCTCTGGATGACTTCCTGTTTCTTGGCCTCTTCCTCTTTTTCGATCATGCCGAACACGACGTGTTGCTGACCGAAGGTCCAGATGTTGTTCGAGAACCAGTACAAGATGATCGCAAGCGGCAGAAAGGGCCCGCCGACGACCACACCGAGCGGGAAGACGTAGAGCGCGAGTTTGTTCATCATCGCGGTCTGGGGGTTGGCCGCCGCCTCGGCGCTCTGCCTCG
>NZ_JBMIOP010000189.1:0-25017 GCF_049197365.1 Mycobacterium sp. THU-M104 | reverse complement strand
CCGCCGTTGCCGAACAAAAATCCGCCATTTCCGCCGGCGCCGCCGGTGCCACCGGCGCCACCCGTCCCGCCCGAACCACCGCTGCCGATCAGACCTGCCGATCCGCCGGCCCCGCCGGCCGCTCCGGACGCTGTGCTGGCGCCGCCGACGCCTCCGTTGCCGTACAACCACCCTCCGGCCCCGCCGGCCGTCCCCATACCCTGGGCATTGGTGGTGCCAGCGGCGCCGTTGCCGATCAGCGGACGCCCCGTCAGCATCTCGCTGGGCGCATTGACCGCGTTGAGCAACCCGTGCTGTGCGTTGGCGATCTCGGTGCCGGCATAGGCGCTCGCGCCCGTGTTGAGGGACTGTACGAACTGGGCGTGGAACGCGGCCGCGCGGCTGCTCAGCGCTTGGTAGTCCCGGGCGTACCCGGAAAAAAACGTCGCGGCGGCCGCTGACACCTCGTCTGCACCCGCGGCCGCCAGCCCGGTCGTCGAAAGCCCTGCCGCGGCGTTGGCCATGGTGACCGTCGAACCGAGCCTTGCCAGATCCGCCGCCGCCGCCTCCACCAGTTCCGGCGCGGCGATCACGAATGACATCCAGTACCCCTATCCGCTGTTGCTCATGTTGCCGACGCCCGACGCCGGATGGCATGAGTCGCCGGAATCTCGTCGGGTTGTCGCTCAGTAGTCATGCGCCGGCGCCGAAAAGTTCCGGGCGGCAGAGTGATCTGTGACCAACGGCCCCAATGCCGCAGCGGTCCGCGCGCTCGCCCGGACGCGATCACCAAGCTCGTCGGCAAGGAAGATTTGGTGCGGGGTTCAGCCAGTCTGGTCGTCGCGCTGCGCGGCTGCGAGCAGGTCGTCGCGGGCGCGCGCGACGCGAGAGCGGACAGTGCCGATCGGACATCCGCAGACCGAGGCCGCCTCGGCGTAGGACAGCCCGAGCACTTGCGTCAGAACCAGAGCATCCCGGCGATCGGCGTCCAAACCGTCGAGAAGCATCCTGATCTCAACCACGTCTTCGAACCGGGCGGCGCCGGAGCGGCTGTCGAGCAGACTCTCCATGTCGACGACGTGGCTGGTGCGCGGTCGTCTCTGGTTGTGACGGATCTGGTCGATGACGACGCGACGGGCGATGGACAGCAGCCAGGTCCGCGCCGACGAGCGGCCGGTGAAACTCGGCAGTGACCGCAGCGCGCGCAGGAAGGTCTCCTGGGTCAGGTCATCGGCGCTGGCGGGATCGGCCAGGAATGCCACGACGCGCCAGACGTCGCGCTCGGTGGCCTTGATGAAGCTTTCCAGGGCGGCGGAATCGCCGCGGCCGGCGGCCAGCGCCAGCGAGGTGACCTTGTCGTCGTCACCGCGCTCGCCCACGTCGGTTGACACTACTCGGTCATCGACGGGCGTTTCCGCGCGCCGGGCAGCACGATGCGGTCCGCGCGGCGCCCGGTCGGTGCTGCCGGCCGCCTCGGCCGGGTAGCTTGGGCAGGAGAGAGTGGTGAATTTCGCCTGCTCGGGAACTCATGACGCTGGTGCAGCGACTAGCTGTAGTACGGCAAATCGAGGAGGGCCATGACGCTCACAGTTGCGGCTGGGTCCCACGCGCCACAGGCACGCCGGATCGAGCTGGACGTGTCGGGGATGTCGTGCGCCGCATGCGCCGCCCGGGTGGAGAACAAGCTCAACAAGGTCGACGGCGTGCAGGCGTCGGTGAATTACGCCACCCGGGTCGCCACCATCGACGCCCAGGAGGGGGTCGTCACCGAGGACCTGTGCGAGGTGGTGCGCCGGGTCGGATACGAGGCTGCGCCGCGGTCGCACCGGGCGGTGGACCGGGTCGACCCGGATGAACTGCACGCCCGTAGCCTGCTGCGGCGACTTCTGGTCGCCGCGGTCCTGTTCATGCCGCTTGCCGACCTGTCGGTGGTGTTCGCCGTCGTGCCCAGCATGCGCTTCCCGGGATGGGCATGGGTGCTGACCGCGCTTGCTGCGCCGATCGTGACCTGGGCGGCCTGGCCGTTCCACCGCGTCGCGCTGCGCAACGCCAGGCACGGCACCACCTCGATGGAGACACTGATCTCGTTGGGAATCACCGCCGCCACGGTGTGGTCACTGAGCACAATTTTCGGCACCAGCCGGCACCGCGAGGTTCATGGGGTGTGGCAGGCGGTGCTGTCCAGCGACGCCATCTATCTGGAAGTGGCCGCCGGTGTCACGGTGTTCGTGCTCGCCGGGCGTTATTTCGAGGCACGCGCGAAATCGAGGGCGGGCAGTGCGTTGCGCGCCCTCGCGGCACTGAGCGCCAAGAACGTCACCGTCGTGCTGCGCGACGGCAGCGAGATGGTCATCCCCGCCGACGAACTCAAAGAGCAGCAGCGCTTCGTCGTCCGGCCGGGGGAGACGATCGCCGCAGACGGCCTGGTGGTGGATGGCACCGCAGCGATCGACATGAGCGCGATGACCGGGGAGGCCAGACCGGTGCGCGCACACCCGGGAGCCAGCGTGATCGGCGGCACGATCGTCTGCGACGGCCGGCTCATCGTCGAGGCAGCCGCGGTCGGCGCCGACACCCAGTTCGCGGGAATGGTCCGCCTGGTCGAGGAGGCGCAGGCGCAGAAAGCCGATGCACAACGGCTGGCCGACCGCATCGCCGCGGTTTTCGTCCCCGTGGTCTTCGCCATCGCGGCGCTGGCGGCGGCGGGCTGGGCGCTCGCCGGCGCCGGACCTGACCGCGTGTTCTCCGTCGCCCTGGCCGTGCTGGTGATCGCCTGCCCGTGCGCGCTGGGGCTGGCCACACCGACGGCGATGATGGTGGCCTCGGGGCGCGGTGCCCAGCTGGGCATCTTCCTGAAGGGCTACCGGGCGCTGGAGACCATCCGCGCCGTCGACACCGTGGTGTTCGACAAGACCGGGACGCTGACCACCGGCCGGCTCGCGGTCACCGAGATCGTCGCCGCGGACGGATGGGATCCCGCCGACGTGCTCGATCTGGCGGGCGCCGTCGAGGCCGCCTCCGAGCATGCCGTCGCGACGGCGATCGTGGCGGCGACCGAGGATCGCCGGCCGGTCGCCGACTTCGCGGCAATCGCGGGGAGTGGAGTCACCGGGACGGTCGGGGAACACCGCGTCGCGGTCGGACGCCCCGCCTGGGTGTCACGCCGGCTCCCCGTCCCCGTCGCTGTCGAAAGGGCCCGCCGGGACGGCGAAAGCCGGGGCGAGACAGTGGTTTTCGTCTCCGTCGACGACGCGGTCCGCGGGTCGATCGCGGTGGCCGACGGTGTCAAGGAGTCCGCGGCCGACGCGGTCGCGGCGCTGCATCAGCGCGGGCTGCGCACGGTGCTGCTCACCGGGGACAACGCCGCCGCCGCGGGAGCGGTGGCGGCGCAGGTCGGCATCGACGAGGTGATCGCCGAGGTGCTGCCCGAGGGCAAGGTCGATGTCATCGAGCAATTGCGCGACCGCGGCCGGGTCGTCGCGATGGTCGGCGACGGCATCAACGACGGGCCCGCCCTGGCGTCCGCAGACCTGGGGCTGGCCATCGGACGCGGCACCGACGTGGCGATCGGGGCCGCCGACATCATCCTGGTCCGCGACAGCCTCGACATCGTGCCGCAAGCGCTCGATCTCGCGCGGGCCACGCTGCGCACCATCAGGATCAACATGGTGTGGGCGTTCGGGTACAACATCGCCGCGATACCGATCGCCGCGGCCGGACTGCTGAATCCACTCATCGCGGGCGCGGCGATGGCGTTCTCGTCGTTTTTCGTGGTGTCCAACAGCCTGCGGCTGCGCAACATCGGCACGTCCGGCGAACCCGCGGCATCAGCCGTCAGTGGCGGTTCCGCGACAGCTCCTTGAGCATCGCATTGTAGGCGTCGAGGTCGTCGTCGTAGGCAGCCTCGGCGTGGCGATCGCTGCGCGACGCGGCGCGCCGATCCTGCTGCGCCCACTGTGTCACCAGTGCGATGATCACCACGAGAATGGGCAGTTCGCTTGAGCCCCAGGCGATCGCCCCACCCATGTGTTGGTCGCCGATGATGCTGGACAGCCACGGCAGGTCGACGTACGAGTAGAAGCGGCCGCCAACGGTCGACGTCATCGTCATCAGCGCGATACCGAAGAACGCGTGAAACGGCATGACCGCGAACAGCACACCCAGCCGGCCGATGAACGGTAGCCGGCGTGGACCCGGATCGACGCCGATGAGGCCCCAGAAGAACAGGTATCCGGTGATCAGGAAGTGGAGGCTCATGAACTCGTGGCCCCAGTGGTAGCGCACGAGTGTGTCGAAAATCGGCGTGAAGTAGACGACGTACAAGGAGCCGACGAAGAGCACAAAGGCGGTGACCGGGTGGGAGATGAATCTCGTGACCGGTGAGTGCACCAGCCACACCAGCCATTCTCGAGGGCCCGGGGGACGACCGCTGCCTGCCGCCGGGAGCGCCCGCAACGCGAGGGTGACCGGGGCTCCCAGCACGAGGAACACCGGGATGAACATGTTGTCGGCCATGTGCTCGCCCATGTGAACGCTGAACATCGCCGAGCCGTATGCCCGCACACCCGACCCCGTGAAGAACACCAGCGCCAGACAGCCGATCAGCCAGCCGGCCGACCGTCCCGGAGGCCAGGTGTCGCCGCGCCGCCGCAAGCGCACCACCCCGGCGACGTAGAGCACCGCCAGGACGAGTGCCGCCGTGCCCATGAACGTGTCGAATCTCCAGAATGTCACCAGCCGCAAGGCACTCGGCGGGCGGGGGAGCTCATAGCCGAGAAAGACATCCCACCCGGTGAATGTGTGCGCCAGCAACCCCGGGGCGGTCTGGACCGCCATGGCGGAGACTGCGGCCACTGCCGTGATGCTTGCCAGCGCACCCGCCAACGCGGTTGCGCGGCCCGCGCCACGGCGGCCGGCCCGCGATCTGATGAGGACCGCCAGGTCTGCGAGCCAGACCAGGGCCAGCGCGACCGCGCCCAGCAACGCCAACCGCCCGTAGTCGGAGCCGGTCGGAGAAGTCGGGGGCAGCATCACCGACAGCAGAAGCGCGCCGTAGAGCAGCGCGACGGCCCCGCTGGTCAGTTCGAGCAGCAGCACCCGCCGCTGCAACGAGCCGCTCGGTGGCGCCAGCATGGCGCATACCTTCATTCCGGTGAGCACACCGACGGCAACTGCGAAGACGATCACCGCGCTGGTCGCGTAGTCGTGGTTCGGCCCCTGCCCGGCGTTGCCGCTGACCGGCACGGCGATCACTCCGACCAGCGAGGGAATCAGCAGCACCACATGCCACACCCAGCGCACAGTGAGCCGCAGTGCCAACGCGGCAACACCAGAAAATATGGCGACGGCGATCCAGCCCCGCGCCATCTCCGAGGCGCCGAGGGCGACGCCGAACGCCTCGGGGCCGGCCAGCCGGGAAACCGCGATCCCCGAGTCGTCGGCCGCCTGGATCGGGATCATCGCCGCTGCGGAGACCAGCCACACCAATGCCACCCGCTCGGCAAAGCGATGGAGACCGAACGAGTCGGCGTCCAGGACGCCCCGGTCATCGGGGTGTGCCGTCGTGACGATGTAGACGAGGGCGCCGATGACCAGCGCCCCGGACAGTGTGGCGGTGAAATAGCCGACCGTCTCCGCCAGCGTGGTCACCCAGCCCGGAAACGAGTCACCCGTCGCGACGAAGCGTCGGTTTCCCGATGCCACGGTGTAGCCGGCGGTCGCGCCCACCATGGCGAGATAGCCGGCAAGTAGCGCGAATCCGCCCGCGCGTCGTGAGGCCGCTCGACTCTTGCCCATCGTCGTCGCCTTCCGCCGCCCGGCAAACTGTGACGACAAGTCTACGACTTTTGGTAGTACAAGAGGGGGTTCCGGTGCGATGCGTCAGGCGGCGGAGCCGTCCGTCGGATAGAGATGCCCGCGGCGCCGCCCCCGAGTGGCGTTTGCGGGTAACACGAGATCGTCGCCTGGTGCCGGCGCCGCGTCCGACCGGGGACTGGGCTCGGGTCGAAGTGCTGCGCGCCAGACGAGCAGCGCCAATGCGGTGCCGACGAGAACCGGCAGGTGGGTCAGAATCCGCAGGAGGGTCACCGCACCCGAGGTCAGGTCGTTGATGACGAATCCAGCGAGGGCGGCGCTGAAAACCGCCAGCACGGCGGCCAGCCCGGCGGCAGCGGCGGGGCGCAGCGCCGCGACGACCATGGCCACGCCCAGCGCGGCCGTCCAGGCGGTCGACTCGTGGAGCAGGTGGCCGTGGGTCGGCATTCCCACGTCGGCGCCGAACCCCTGCGCGGCGCCCAGTCCGATCTGCAGCGCGCCCACCACCCCGAGCGCCCACCGCGGCCCCGCCACCGCGGCCCACACCTGAAGGCGGGTCCGGGTCGGGGTCCGGTCGCGCGGCGTCGGCGCGGCGACGACCTGCGATCGGCCGACGAGCCGGCGCAACTGCTGGGTCTGCTCGACGGCCCGGGAATACCAGTCGCGGCAGCCGGCGCACGACGCGACGTGCTCGTCGACCCGCGATGCGGGGACGGGTTCGCGTTCCCCGTCGATCCGCGCCGACAGCGCCTCGCGCGCGACGTCACAGTTCACGTATCAATAGTCGCGCACGCGCACCTTTTTGTTCCCGCCGGGCAACGGGCCCGGGCGCGCGCCCGCTAGGCCGCCGACTCGGGCTCGGCGAGCTCGTCGAGGTCGGGCAGCGGGCGGCGGCAGATCTCGGCGGCCTCGTCGGCGGGCACGCCGAACATCACCAGCACGTCGCGGGTCACGCGATCGGCCGCCTCGCCGCCGTCGCGGTCGGGCTGGTCGTACAGCAGTTGGCCGAGACCCATCAGCGCACCGCCGGCCGCCGCCAGGGCGAGCGCGGGGTCGTCGACGCCGAACCGGCCGGCGCGCATCCCGGCCTCGATATCGCGCAGAGCGCGTGGGGCCAGGCCGCGGTCGGCCGAGATCAGCTTCAGCCCGGTGTTGAGCAGCACCTTGCACGTTTCCGGGCGCCGCCAGAACATCCGCCCAACCAACCGGAAGCTTCGGGCGAACGTCTCGGCCGGGTCCTCGCCTTCGGCGGACAGCTTGTCGAGCACCGCGCCGAGGTCGTCGAGCGCCTCGTTGACCGCGGCCTGAAACAGCTCTTCCTTGCTGTCGAAGTGGTTGTAGAACGACCCCATCCCGACGTCGGCGGCCTGGGTGATCTCCAGCACCGGCACGTTGAGCTTGCCGGCGGCGACGAAGGCCTGCCCGGCGCGGATGAGCGCCGCGCGGGTGCGCATCTTGCGCCGCTCCAGACGGTTGTCGGCGGCGGGTCGCGCCTCGGCCATGAGCCGAGATTAGCAGAAAACATCACTTGTGATGATTTCGTCAAAAGCTATTGACTGAGGTTGTCCTCGTAAGTGATGATTTCGTCAGTCAACTCCAGGAGACGCCGTGACACAGCACGTCGACGCCCACAAAGACCTGCACAGCCCGCGCTGGTGAAGGTGCCCGGCGGTGTCACTGTGGTGGCCGTGCTCATCGCCGCGCCGGTGCTCGGGGCGTTGATCGCCACCCCCGTCGCCGCCGCGCTGCAGCTACTGGTCTGCGAACTGCTTTTCCCCACGCTCGACGAAGCATGATCGCCGGCGCGGCGCCGCGACCTTGACCGCACATTCGCCGCGCCGGTGCGTCGGGCACTCGGCGCGACCATCAGGGCGTGGGAGATCCGTACAGTCCCGGACCGGTGAAGCGGAGCTGTTCCAGAAACGAGCGAGCGGACACATACGCGGCCTCGATCAACTCGGTGGTGTGCGTGAAGTCAAGTGGCGAGAACAGTCTGGGCGCGGGGCCGGGAAGGTACACGACCGGAACCCCGGCGGCGATGACGGGAGCCTCGAGTACGGACTGTGCCCGCATCGATACCATCGCCCAGTAGAGCAGAATGTCGGCAATCGTGTCGGTCGAACCCGGCAGCTGGCCAGGAAAGTTGCAGTCGAGCACAACCAACGAGCGTGCCCCCATCTCGACCGCTTGCCGCATCGGGACGTTGGCCACCAGACCGCCGTCGTAGAGCTGGTGGCCATCCAGGTCGACAGCTGGGTAGATCCCGGGGACCGCCGCGCTGGCCAGCAGCGCCGGCAGCAGCGGACCGTCACGCACGACGTATGGCCGAGCGGTGGCGATATCTGTCGTGACCACGGCGAACGGCAGTTGCAGGTCGGCGAATGTCGTTGCCTGTCCGATGAAGTCGGCGATCACAGCGGCCAGCCCGGTGTTGGGGAACAGGTGCGTCTTGACTTTCTGCAGTAGCAGGGCTTGGGCGATCAAACCGCCCGGGAACACCTGATCTCGCGTCATTCGCGCCCACACGTGCGAGAGCCGATTCACCGCACCCCTCGGGTCCGCGGCGATGACCGCGCCGTTGAGCGAGCCAACCGAGGTTCCGGCGACGAGATCGGGAGTGACCTCGTACTCGCTGAGGGCCTGCAGCATGCCCACCTGGATCGCGCCAAGGCTGGCACCTCCGCCAAGAACGTAGCCAACCGGTCGGGGCAGCCCGTCCAGCCCACGCACCTGACCATCCATCCGATCAGGCTAAAGCACCCAGTCACAACGACCGGACCGTGGCCGGTGGAGAAGGTTTTCAGTGACCCGGCGGGCGGGAACATCGAGTGGCGAGACGATTCTCGTTCTGGTCGAACACGAGTGATGCGTGCGATTCGAAGACGTCATCGGTGACGTCCGCGCCGTCGAGCCGGACCTGGTCACGCACCCGGCGAATAGTTCCGTTTCGGGTCCCAGGATCACAGTCAACTTGCCGTTGGGTACGTGGTTTACGGATCCGAGGTCCCTGCGCACGGAGAAGACTGGGCAGTAGCAACCTCCTGACGGCAACCCCCGTTCAGCTGTGGCGAGGTCCCGGCCTTGCCATACCGTCCAGTCCCCAGGGGTGTAGCGTGGGACGTGCTGGGAATTTCAGCTGGTTCGGGATGAGTTCGGCTGTCCGCTGCGGAACTTCAGGAGCGTTGGCTCCGGGACCCGTACGCGCCGGTGATCGTCTGCACATCAGGATCACCATGACTGTTTCGCGGAGTTTTTCCATCCGATGTTTTTCCATTCGATCGGCCCCCATACACCCCCGAACGACGACGGTTGCCCATGACGTGGCCGCGGGTATCCTTCGGCACGGCTCACCGACAGGTGCACGGCGATGAAAACGCTGGGCATCGTGGTCGTTGTTCTGGTCGTCCTATTGCTGCTGGTGCTGGCGGTGGCGGTGCGGATCGTCAAGCAATACGAGAACGGCGTGCTGTTCCGGCTGGGCCGGGTGATCGGAGAACGCCAACCCGGGTTGCGGCTGATCATTCCGTTCATCGATGTGCTGCACCGGATTTCGTTGCGGATCGTGACGATGCCGATCCAGTCGCAGGGGATTATCACCCGCGACAACGTCAGTGTCGACGTTTCGGCGGTGGCCTATTTCAAGGTTGTCGACGCGGTGAAGTCGGTGGTGGCGATCGAGAACGTCTACGCCGCGATCGATCAGATCGCCCAAACGACGCTGCGCAAGGTGGTCGGCCAGCACACCTTGGACGAGACGCTCTCGGAGACCGACAAGATCAATCTCGACATCCGCGCGATCCTCGACGGCATCACCATCGACTGGGGCGTGCAGGTCACCCTGGTGGAGCTCAAAGACATCCAACTGCCCGACAGCATGAAACGGGCGATGGCCCGCCAAGCAGAGGCGGAGCGGGAGAAGCGTGCGAAAATCATTGCCGCCGAGGGTGAATCGCTGGCCGCTGCCGCCTTGGGTGACGCCTCGGACACGATGATGGCCCACCCGCTGGCGCTGCAGTTACGCAACCTGCAGACCCTGGTCGAGCTCGGTGTCGACAAAAACAGCACCGTCGTGTTCCCGGCGCCGTTGATGTCGACCATCGCCGAACTCGGAACCTTCCTGGCCCAGGAAAGCCGCGCCGCAATCCGACCAGAACCACAGCCACAGCCGCCGATTCCCGTTCCGCCAGCGGTGGCCAACGGAACCTCCGCCGGGGGCCGGCCGTGATCGCCGCGCTGATGTTCTGTCGTTGATCGGCTGGGGTTACTGGTTGATCTACCGCGACACGCGTGCGGGATGAAGAAGCTGTTCACCCAATTCTCCTACCCCGGAGGACCGGTCCACGCGGGATACTTGAGTACCTTCGCGACCTCCGGAACGTCCCGACGATGAAGCACCCCGACGATGACAAGTAGGCCGGCAACCAACCATGACCACTGAGGATGAGGAATTTCGAGCCGAGAACTCGGCAGCGCCGACCAACGCCGGCCCGCATGGGGACCTGAAGTCGCTGCCGATGCCCGAGCTGGAAAAACAGCTCGCGAGTTCGGTGAACGGGCTCAGCGCAGCCGAGGCCGGCAAACGCCTGATTCGGTACGGGCCGAACGAGATCGCGGAGAGGAGAACCAACCAGCTGCTGAAGTTTCTCGGTTACTTCTGGGGGCCGATCCCGTGGATGATCGAGGTCGCCGTCATCTTGTCGGGCGTGCTGCGCCACTGGCCGGATTTCGTCGTCATCCTCGTGCTGCTCGCCGCTAACGCGTTCATCGGATTCTGGGAGGAACGGTCCGCGGGCAAAGCCATCGACGCCCTCAAAGCTCAACTGGCGGTCAACGCGCGGGTACTACGCGACGGCACGTCGGTTACCCTCCCGGTGCGCGAACTCGTGCCGGGCGACGTGATCCGGCTGCGGCTCGGCGACATCGTGTCGGCCGACGCCCGCCTGCTTGACGGCGACCCGGTGGAGGTGGACGAGTCCGCGCTGACGGGGGAGTCGCTGCCGGCCAGCCGCGGGCCGGGCGACAACGTGTTCTCCGGATCGATCATGCGTCAGGGGGAGATCAGCGCCTTGGTGTACGCCACCGGTACGAATACCTACTTTGGGCACACCGCAGAACTCGTCCAAGCCGCCGACAGCGTCAGCCACTTCCAAAAGGCGGTGCTGCAGATCGGCAAGTTCCTGATCCTGCTCGCGCTGGCCATGGTGGTGCTGATCGTCGTCGTGTCGACCCTGCGCGGCAACCCGTTCCTGGGTACCGTCCAGTTCGTCCTGGTGCTCACCGTGGCGGCGATCCCGGTGGCGATGCCGACCGTGCTGTCGGTGACCATGGCCGTCGGCGCACGACTGCTCGCCAAGAAGCAGGCCATCGTCACCCGGCTGGTCGCCATCGAGGAGCTCGCCGGCGTGGACGTGTTGTGCTCGGACAAGACCGGGACCCTGACCCAGAACAAGCTGACTCTGGGCGACCCGTTCGCCGTGGACGGGGTGAGCGCCGGCGACGTCATCCTCGCCGGCGCGCTGGCCTCGCGCGTGGACGACAACGACACCATCGACCTGGCCGTCCTGGCCGGACTGACCGACCCGACGGCACTCGACGCCTACCACATGGTCCACTTCGAACCCTTCGACGCGGTCCACAAGCGCACCGAGGCCAGCGTCGAGATCGCAGGCAAGTCGTCGTTCAAGGTCAGCAAGGGCGCACCGCAGGTCATCCTCGCCCTAACCGACGACGCGGCCGAGGTGCAGGCAGCGGTGGACACCGCTGTGCAAGAGTTCGCCCAGCGCGGCTTCCGGTCGCTGGGGGTCGCCCGCGCCGACGGCGACGGACCGTGGCGGTTCCTGGGCGTGCTGCCGCTGTTCGACCCGCCCCGCGTCGACGCCAAAGAGATCATCGCGACTGCCGAACAGATGGGTGTGAAGGTCAAGATGGTCACCGGCGACGCCATCGCCATCGCCCGGGAGACCGCCAAGGCACTCGGGATGCGCGACGGGATTCTTGACGCCGCCGTGCTGGGCGGCGTCAAGGAGGAGGTGGCGGACGCCGAGGCGACGGCGATCGAAAAGGCCGACGGCTTCGCCCAGGTGTTCCCCGAACACAAGTACCGCATCGTCGATGTGCTGCAGAAGCACGGCCATATCGTCGGGATGACCGGTGACGGGGTGAATGACGCCCCCGCGCTGAAGAAGGCCGACTGCGGCATCGCCGTGTCCGGGGCGACCGACGCGGCGCGCGCCGCGGCGTCCATGGTGCTGCTGAGCCCGGGCCTGTCGGTGATCATCGACGCGATCAAGGAAAGCCGCCGGATCGTTCAGCGGATGAACAGCTATGCGATCTACCGCATCTCCGAGACGTTGCGGGTGCTGCTGTTCGTGACCGCCGCGATCCTGGTCTTCGGCTCCTTTCCCGTGACGGCGATCATGATCGTCGTCCTCGCGCTGCTCAACGACGGCGCGATCTTGTCCATCGCCTACGACAATGTGAAGTACAAGAACAGCCCCGAGGCGTGGAACATGCGCCTGGTCCTGGGGATAGCGACCGTCCTGGGTGTCATCGGGCCGGTCGCCGCGTTCGGACTGTTCTACCTGGGCGAGCACGTCTTCAAACTCGACCGGGACCAGCTGCAGACACTGATGTATCTGATGCTGTCGGTCGCCGGGTCGATGACGATCTTCCTCACCCGTACCCGCGGGCCGTTCTGGTCCATCCGGCCCAAGCGGATCCTCGTACTGGCCGTGCTCGGCGCCGAGGCCATCGCGACGCTGCTCGCCGGCTTCGGGGTACTGATGACGCCGCTCGGCTGGCAGTGGGTTGCTTTCGTCTGGGGCTACGCCATCGGCTGGGCACTGGCCACCGACCGCATCAAACTCCTCGCCTACCGCATCCTCGACCCGGTCAGACGTGACGGCGCTACCCACGGGGGAGCAGCCTCAGACGGCGACAGCTCGCCCGGTGACTCGAGTGCGCATGGTGTCGCTACCACGACGACGATCGCCACCTTCCACACCGTCACCGATTCCGCAGACCCCGTCTACCACGACAATCCCGACTGTCCCTACGGACGGGAAATCATCCGCCACAACACCGGCCAGGCCGTGTACCCGCGCAGCCCTAGCCAATTCCTGCGCCTGTTGTCACCGGCGCAGTGAGGTTTCTTCAAGGCGCCAGGCGGGCAACGCAATTGACCTCACTGAACGCGAATGCGGCGATCACTACCTGCCGCACTGCACGAGGCGTGGGTAACCCACGCCGACGGTGGTGGCAATCTCCGGTCGCCATCTGGGAAGCTGACAGTGGTCGTTGCCCCGGGTCATGGAGAGGCACACAAGCAGGAGGCGAAGTTGTCGGCGCTCTGGAAACGACTGGCGGAGGGTACCCGGGTAAAGCCGGGGTCCATGGTGGACCTGGCCAAGGACTTCGATCCCGGCCGCTACGACAAAGAGCTTCAACAAGACCACGGCGCCGCGGTGCTGGCCGATGCGAAGGCGGCGTTGCTGGATTTGCAGGACCGCTTCTTCGCCGAGGCCAACCGGTCGCTGTTGATCATCCTTCAGGCGATCGATGCGGCCGGTAAGGACGGCACGATCAAGCACGTGATGAGCGGCCTCAACCCCGAGGGGGTCGACGTGTACAGCTTCAAGGCGCCATCGGCGACCGAGCAGGCGCATGATTACCTCTGGCGCCACCAACGGTCGCTGCCGGAACTGGGCCGCATCGCGGTGTTCAACCGGTCCCACTACGAGAACGTGTTGATCACCCGGGTGCATCCCGAGACGTTGTGGCCGCGCACCGCGGTGCTCGACACAAGGAAGATTTGGCAGCGGCGGTACCGCGACATCAACGACTGGGAGCGCTACCTCACCGACAACGGGACCGTCATCATCAAGCTGTTTCTCAACGTCTCCAAGGACGAACAGGCGCGCCGGTTCCTTGAGCGCATCGACGAACCCGAGAAGAACTGGAAGTTCTCCGTCGCCGACCTACGCGAGCGCGCGTTCTGGGATGACTACCAGCGGGCCTTTCAAGACATGCTCAGCCACACCAGCACCGTCTGGGCGCCCTGGCATGTGATCCCCGCAGACCACAAATGGTTTGGCCACGTGTCGACTTCCGCGGTGCTGTTGGAGACGCTGCGGGATCTCAATCCGCAGTATCCGCAGGTCGACGCCGCTGCCAAAGCCGAGCTGGCACAGGCAAAGAAGGAGTTGCTAGGCGACGACGGTGACGCGGGCGCACAGTCGTCGTGACACGGTGGACTCGCATGCACCCACGTCGACGGGGCGCACCGACATGCCACGGACGCAACTGGACGCACCCGACATTGACCGGTGTTGTGGGCGAATGAGGAGGACGACCCGTGGCGGTTACGCTGAACCAGGCCCGTTCGGTCTACGAGCGGATCGGACGCGCCCAGGACTGGCAGGCCTTCTGTGAGGGCGCGACCATAAACCGCGTCGCGGCCAAGGCAGCCCTCACCGGGGACCAGACCATTTTCGAGTCCGGTTGCGGCACTGGCCAGTTGGCTGCGCGCCTGCCGACGGCGCTTGCCTTCCAGTGTCAACTACGTCGGGTGTCGACATCAGCCCGGTGATGGCTTGCCGCCCGGTGTGTTCGCCCGCGTGCCGGAGGCCGACGCCGTGCCCGCCTACTGCCTCGCATCGATCGACCGGAACGGCACGACGACGTGCTTCGAAGATTTCTACGGATGCTGGCCGACGCTGGGGGAGATGGATCGTGCAGTACCGGGTCATTATGGGTGTTCGGCGGCCGGCTTGAGCACTTCTGCGTTCGTGAATGTGCATGCTTGTGGCTTAGTGGGCGAAGGGCCGCTGGTTGTTGAAGTGGCCGCCGGGCTTGAGGTCGTCCAGACTGGCCAGCGCCGACATCATGTCGTCGCGCAGTGACCGGGCCAGATCGGCGGAGAACCCTTCGCGCACCACGACGCGCAGCACCGCGACGTCGGTCGCGTCGGCGGGCATGGTGTAGGCCGGCACCTGCCAGCCGTAGGACCGCAGGGCGTGGGAGACGTCGAACTCGGTGTAGCCGAAATTCCCGGCCAACCGTAGGCAGACCACCGGGATCGCCGAGCCGTCGGAGATCACCTCGAAGTGCTTGCCTTTGCGCAACTCGTCGGCCAGCCAGCGCGCCGTCGACGACAGGCATCCCATCACCTGGGTGTAGCCCGCGCGACCCAACCGCAGGAAGTTGTAGTACTGGCCGATGACCTGGTTGCCCGGCCGGGAGAAGTTCAGGGAAAACGTCGGCATGTCCCCGCCGAGGTAGTTCACCCGGAACACCAACTCCTCGGGCAGGTGTTCATGACCGCGCCACACCACAAAACCGAGGCCCGGGTAGGTCAGCCCGTATTTGTGGCCGCTGACGTTGATCGACACCACCCGTGGCAGCCGGAAATCCCACACCAGATCCGGCTGCAAAAACGGCACCACGAACCCGCCGCTGGCGGCGTCGACGTGCACGGGGACATCCACGCCGCCGCCGGCGGCCAGCGTGTCCAGGGCCGCGCAGATCTGCGCAACGGGTTCCAGCTCACCGGTGAAGGTGGTGCCCAGGATCGCGACCACGCCGATGGTGTCCTCGTCGACCGCGTTGACCACTTGCTCGGGCGTGATCACGTAGCGGCCCTTGGCCATCGGCAGGTATCTGGGCTCGACGTCGAAGTAGCGGCAGAACTTCTCCCAGACCACCTGTACGTTGGAGCCCATCACCAGGTTCGGGGTGCGGGTCCTCCAGCCGCTCTTCGCCGCGTCACCGACCCGCTGACGCCACCGCCACTTCAGCGCCAGCCCGCCCAGCATCACCGCCTCGCTGGACCCGATGGTCGACACCCCGGTGGCGGTGGTCGGGTCGTCGTCGCGCAGCCCCTCGGCATGGAACAGATCGGCCACCATCGACACGCACCGCGACTCGATGGCCGCGGTGGCCGGGTATTCGTCCTTGTCGATCATGTTCTTGTCAAATGTCTCGGACATCAGCTTGTCGGCCTCGGGATCCATCCAGGTGGTGACAAACGTCGCTAGGTTCAGCCGCGCGTTGCCGTCGAGCATCAACTCATCGTGGATGAACCGGTACGCGGCGGCGGGCTCCATATCTTCGTCGGGCAGCCTCAGTGCGGGCACCGACGTGGTGGACAGCCGCCCGGTGTAGGCGGGAGAGATCGACGGCGACAGGCTGACCTTGTATGGCATGAGAATCCTTTCGATGGTGACTTCACAACACTCCTCCGTCACCAGGCGCGAGCCCCACTCGCTGGCGCGGCACCTCTCGTCTAGACGGGGAATTATGCGGCGAAGAGGTATTCGACCGCCTGTTGAGCCTTGGCATAGGTGGGATAGGAGCCGATGGGCCAGCCCGGCGATAGTGTCGGCAGCGGTTGGCCGGCCGGGAGGCGGGATTGCCCGAGCACGTTTGTCGTGGCGTTCCTTTCGATGGTGTCAGCGCGCCGGACCCGATGGGTCGTAAGAATGCCTGCTACTCTTACCGCCTCGTCGACCTGACCGGCCCGGTCGCATCGACCCTTTGAGCCGCTCGTGGTCGCAGCGGGGCGATGTTCAGGGCAGCGGTGCTGACCAGCGCAGCAAGGTACCTCCGCCGGGAGCATCCGCGCTGGTGAGCGTGCCGCCTGCCTGCTGCGCGCGGTGATGCAACCTGCTCAAGCCACTGCCGGTGACATTGCCGGGGATGCCTCGACCGTTGTCGATAACCTCGATGCAGACGTCGTCCTCGACCTTTACCGTCACGGCAAGGCTGGTCGCGCCGGCATGCCGGACGGCGTTGCTGACCGCTTCGCGCACAACGGCTTCGGCGTGATCGGCGAGTGCAGCGTCGAGAACCGACAAGGGGCCCACGAATTGAACCGTGGTCTCCAGTTCCGATCCGCACAACTGGACGACTACCTCGTCAAGCCGCTCTCGCAGCTGGGTTATGCCCGGCACTGCGCCGTGCACGTCGAAAATGGCGACACGGATCTCCTGAATGACGCCTTGAAGATCATCAATGCTGCGGGACAGTCGCTGCTGCAGCTCGGTTGATCGCACCCGCGGAATGGCCCCATGCAATGCCAGTTCGATCGCGAAGATCCGCCGGATCACGTTGTCGTCCAGGTGCCGGGCGATTCTGTCGCGCTCATCGAGAATGTCGAGTTCACGCATCCGGCGCTGTGTGGACCCCAGCTGCCAGGCGAGCGCCGCCTGGTCGGTGAAAGCGGCCATCATGTCGAGCTGTTCGTCGCCGAACGCCCGGGCGCCGCCACGCCGCAGCGCGACCAGCACCCCGGCCACGGCATCGTTGCTGCGCAGCGGAAGCACCAGCGCTGGGCCGACATGTTGGACGCCGTCGATCGCGACGCCGAAGTTGTTGATTCGTCGAGGGATCCGCTCCACGAAGGCCTGTTCGATCGAGGTACCGGCAACAGAGATGGCATGAGCCGGCGTCGAGGTCATTGCAGCACCGGCGGTTTCCATGATCATCACATCGGCCACCTCCGACGTGGGTATGTCGTAGTTGTCTGCGACGGCGACCAATGCGAGTTCTGCGCCCGTGAGCCTGAGCGCTTGTCGGGCGATGGGCCGATATGCTGTCGCGGGCATCGGCGCTGGAGAGTTGTTCGGTTCCGACGTCACGCGTCGCTCCGCCGGTTTAACAGCAGACATGGCCATTGAGTCCCAGATCCGAGGCTCTCAGTGCAGTGGACCACCGCTTCGTCCATGCTCAGCCATCGCGCGTCGCGCGGTTCCCGGCGACCACAAAGTTGACGAAGTGGCGGGTGCGCAGACTTTGGTCGGCGGAAGGTGGATGGGTGATGGCCGCTGCACATATTGGTCACCGGCGGCTCGCTCACGGGGGCGTCGAGCAGGTCCTCGGAGGCCTTGACATCGGTTGGTGGGTCGAACCCGGGCGACTTCGCTCGGGTGACCCAGAACCGCGACCCGGTGTCGGGGCCGCAGTGCCACCCCACGGCGGCCTCTAAGGCTGCGTGTGGATCATGAATGGATTCGATCCGGGGCAGATCTAGCAGGGAAACGCCGGCGTTGGAACACAACGCAAGCGAAGTGGTCATGGTGACCTGACGTCCAGTGGATCACCGGAGTGTGTGAGGGTTCGGAGCCAATGCTCCTTGAATTAAGCGGCGGACGGCTCAACTCATCCCAGACCAGCTGATTCTCAACGCCCTTCACGCTACACCCGTTGGACTGCTCGTATCGACCTACCGAATCAATTTCGCGCCGCCTGGGGTGATTGAACCACGCACGGCGACTGTTGAGACGAATTGTTGAGAGCGCGAGGCGGCAAGCAGAGATCGAAACAAAGACGACGCTGACAAGGCCGACCGGCTGCCGGGATTTGGCTCGTTCGAACGCAGCAGGTGTCTGGTCCGGTTGCTGGCCCCGCCGGTTTCGGACGCGCGATAGTGTGGGTCTCGGTGCTGCCGACGCTATAATTGTCCTGACAACCATCTCGTGACGGTTGCGCCACAGGTAGGGCGCTGGGCTTCGGTACCGATTCCCAGCTCCGCCAAGACTATTGAGCGCAGGTATGACGGAGCTGACCGAGGACGCCGACGGGTTACCGTTGGGGTCGCTGAGCGCGGAGCAAGCCAGTGCTGATGCCGTTGACTTGCGGGGCGCGGTTGATGAGTTGGCGGGTTTGTCGGTCGACGGTCGGGGGTTGTCCGAGTTGCTGGCTGAGGTGTCGACGTTTGCGGTGCACGCGATACCGGGCGCCGAGGGCGCCGGCGTGACCTTGTTGCGGGTCGACCGGGTGGACAACATGGTGGAGGCGTTGGCCGCCAGTGCACCATTTGTCGCCGAGATCGACGAGATTCAGTACGTGACTCTCAAGGAGGGGCCCTGCATCACCGCGGCGCTGGAGCGGCGCACCGTGCGGTCCGGGTCGTTGGGCGGGGAGAAGATGTGGCCGCGATTCGGCCCCCGGGTGGGCCGCCTGGGCGTGCACAGTGCGCTGTCGTTGCCGCTACTGCTGGGCGATCAGGTGATCGGGGCGATCAATGTCTACGCCCACGGCAAAGACGTCTTCGATGAGCACGCCGCCGAACTGGGGGAGTTGTTCGCCAAGCCCGCGGCGGTGGCGGTGCACAATGCCCAGGTCCTCGCGCATGCGTTGGCGCTGGCCGCCCAGTTGCAGACGGCGTTGTCGACGCGCCCGGTGATCGATCAGGCGATCGGCTTGATCCGGGGCCGCAGCGGGCGCAGCACCGAGGAGGCGTTCACTCAGCTGCGGGCGATCAGCCAGGCCGAACACCGCAAATTGGCCGACGTGGCCCAACACATGGTCGATGAAGCCGCGCGCCGCGCCCGCGCCCGACGCGACCCGACCTGAGCCCGAACCGTCATTCGCTCCACGGCTGAACGGTCGCTGCGCGGGTGGGACGCGCGTAGGTTGGAGGGCGGGGAAACAGCAAGCACGACGGGTCCTGGCTCGCGTCGCGGCTTCCCCACCGGGCAGGGCGACTCGCCCGTTCGGCACCGGCCGGCTCGATCGGCGCTTGGGAGCGCCCAGCGGAGCAATCCTGTCATGAAGATCGGTGCGGCCCTGGCCGCCGATTTGGGCATCCTCACCGCCGCCCTGGATGAGCCCGGCGCCGATGTGCTGCACAGTCTGCAGCAATTGGGTGTCGATGCCCAGGCGGCCGTGCCCAGCTATCTCGGTCTCAGCGTGACCGTGGACGGCAGTGATCCGCAGTTGACGTTCACCACCGTTGAGGACGGCGCGGCCGAGAATGTTCGCACCTCGCTTCGGCTGACGCTGCCCGGTATCGGTGACGGCCGCGCGGCACCATTGGTTGCCCTCGTCCTCTACGCGGGCACGCCGGGAACGTTCGTCGACCTCGCCGCAGACCTGGCGTGGCTCACCGGCCGCCCGCCCAGCGACTTCGTACTCGATCAGCATCTCAGCGTCCCGGCCGGATCGGACACGGGGACATATCTACGCAACGCGTCGGTCGTCAATCAGGCGATCGGGGTCCTCATCGGCCGCGGCTACACGCCGGGGCAAGCTGATCGAGAACTGAACACCCAGGCGGATCGCGCGGGCATCGATCGACACACCGCCGCCCAATCCATCCTCGAGACGCTCACCGGCGAGGACCCGGCCGACACCGGACACGGCGAGCGGGAGCCCAACATCGGTTACTAAATTAAGTCATGGATTACCCACGCTGCTTGTTTGGGGCGAGCAGGACCGGATCATTCCTGTCGCCGACGGCTACGCCGCTCACGACGCCGTGCCAGGTAGTCGAATTGAGGTGCTCCCCGGTATCGGGCACTTCCCACATGTCGAGTCCCCGACAGCGGTCGTGGACATCCTCGACGACTTCATCGTCACCACCGCGCGAGATCGCGAGCTGACGAATCGAAAAACCTGATCAGAACCGAGATGCGGCGAAGTGTCGACTGCCAAGATCCGGCCCACATGGCGCTTGACAATTGCTCCCGCGGGGTGGAACCTCAGCTGAGTTGAGACTCTCAACCAGTTCGGGATGAGGTCAGCTGTCCGCTGCTGTCCTCTGAGAGCAGTAGCTCGCGCCGAACAGACCGGTGGCAACCGCATGTCGGGGATCACCATGAATACTCCGCCCGCCCCCTCCGTGCTGCCAGAGGGTGGCTTTCTTTCCCAGCCCTGGCAGGGTCACACCGCACGGTTAGTCAGTCGTCGGCTCAGGTCGTCGGTAGCTGTCATCAGCGCCCACGGCGACATCGACGCATCCAATGCTGACATTCTGACCGACTACACGCTAGGGCATCTGATGCGTTGCCGCGGGCTGATCCTTGATCTGCGCGAGCTGGAGTTCTTTGGGACCGAGGGTTTCTCGGCACTGCACAGGGTCTCCGTCTGCTGCGCGCACGTCGGCATCGGCTGGGCAACAGTGTTCGGTGCGGCAGTGTCCCGGGTGCTGCGAATCGGCGACCCACAGGGCTTGCTACCCGCCGCCAGCACGCTCGAGGCAGCGATAACCATCATCCAAAGCCGGCCTCACCGTCCGCCACAGCTCATCGCGACCCGCAAGGATCTCGGACAATCCTCGAGATGCGATCGCACGGTGTGCCTGGTGTGCGGCGGTACACAACAGGTCCGGCAGGAACAACGCACCTTGACAGAAGCAATCGCCAAGCTCGATGGTCCGGCGTTGACGGTGGTCGACCCTGGGTTTCGAAGATGCAAAATCTGAGGTTGTGGAGTGCGGCGCCGGAAAGAAATGTCGAGTCCGCGTCGATCTCGGCGGTTAACGTGTTGCGTCCCATGCTTGGTCGCGTTGTGTGCCTCCGATGATCAGTTCGCCGCCTTGGACCCGGTTGGCTTCACAGGATCGGGGTTACTGCAAACCGGGCCGGGGCAAGGTCATTACTCCGGCTCGTCGCCGGAGTGGCCCGCCTACTCGCTGTCCACGGTTCGTTGCTGGGGCTGGGCGTCGTGGCTTGTGTCCGATTGTCGATAGTGGCCGTCGGTGAGGTCGTGGTGCCAGGTTGTTTCCCCCGGCGCCGGCAGCCCGGCCCCGCGCAGCTCGGTCGACAGCGGACGATAGGAGGGCGTAAGCGAGATGCGGTCAACAATGTGGACGATGGCGGGACGCTGGTGACGGGGGAGGACGCTCAACGCCGTGGTCAGGTCGGCCGCGGTGAGGACGCCGTCCTTGCCCAGCGTCACGGCCGCGACCGCCACGTCATGCGTGTCGGTCGGGACGGGATAGACGACGGCCAGGTCGGTCCCGGTGATGTCGCCGAGGGCATCGCAAATCGGTTGGCAGAACACGGGTCCGCGCCGGGACTGGATCACGGTGTTCCTGTGGTCGACGAACCAGTAGTCGCCGTCGCTGTCGCGGCGAAACAGGTGGTTCGTGGTGATCCACGTGTCTCCCGCGGCGAATACACCGCGCATCGAGCCGATCGCGGCATCGAGTCCGGAGCGTGGTTTCGCCAGCAGCACGCCCACCTCGTCGTCCGCGCAGGGCCGCACGAACCCGTGTTCATCCTCGCTGAACCGGCCCGTCGCGGCGTCGTAGCCGGCGAGCCGAATTTCGGCGCTGCCCGGCAGCGGCCGACCCTTGGCCCCGGTCTTCGTGCCGGTGATATTGGCCAGCACGGCGTCCCCTTCGGTGGAGGCGTAGAACTCCAGCACGCGGGCCGGAGCGAATCGGTCGATTACCTTCTGCCACAGCCCGATCGGCATTCCGGCTCCGATGAACAGGCGGATCGGATGATGTTCTGCGAGGTCTGGCGACGCCGCCTCCACCAGCTCGCGCAGCATTGCCCAGGTGTAGGACACCACCGTGACCCCGTAACGGTGCACCTCGTCGGCGAACCGCGTCGGGTCGACGCCCCGGGTCAAGGCGATGCGCGAGCCGCCGGCGACCGCGCCCCCGAGGGCGATCATCAGACCCGACGGATGGTGCAGCGGGGTCAGGCAATAGATCGTGTCGCCGCGCCCGAGCGCGGCGGCAGTGGCCGTGCCGTACGCCGACAGCGCCCACCGATGATTGGTGACCTCCTTGACCACCCGGCGTCCGCCCGTCGTGCTGAAGAACACGAAGGCGAGTTCGCTTGCCCGGCCCGGGTTCGGCCGATACCACCGGGGCAGCGGCGCACCGGACGGGTCGAGGCGGTCCAGCTCGACGACCCGTCCCGGTGCCGTCCGGCCCAGGCCGCCGGTGGGAAGGTGGCCGAGGACGAGCACCCTGGCGTCGGTTGCAGTGGCCGCCGCGAGATGGTCCGGGTCGGTGACGATGTCGGACACCTCGCACAGCTGGACGGCCGCGGCGAGATCCTCATCCGGGGGTAGCAGCACCGCCACCGCGCCGAGCCGCGACAGTGCCGCGATCGCGGCCACGGCGCTGGGGCTGGGGCTGGTGCCCATCAACACACCGACGTTGGCTCCCTGACGGATACCGACGGCGATGAGACCGCGCACCGCGTCGTCGATGCTGCGATCAACTGCGGCGTTGGTGTGCACCCGATCCTCGAAGAGGAAACATTCCTCCTCAGGCGCTCTGCTGGCCTGTTCGGCCATCAAGCTGCCCAACGACACCCGGGTATGGGGCTGCAGCCGTCCGAGGCGGGCGAGCCGGGGCAGGGTACGTAGCGCCTCCCCGGCGATCTCCCCGCCGCTGCGCGCCGCACCCACCGTGGCGCCGGCCAGCCCCAGCCCCACGCCGATACCCAATTCGGCCAGCGCACCCGCCGAGTGAGCGATACGCGCCGAGAGCCCGGCGGCGCCGTCGCCCCCGGCGTCAGGGTCGGCCTGCATCGGACGAACGCCGTCGGGCCTGGGCCCCCGACCGTCTTGCCACAGCACCCATTGGCCCACGGTGGGCCAGGTGCGCGTGGCGGCGGTCGATCCGACAACGAGCCCGAAGTGCCCCGCCCGCAACAGCACCTCGGACACCTCGGCTCGGGGGGCGGCCCGCCGGATACCTCGCACGGATGCGGGTTGGCCGATATCGTCGATCTCGCCGATGAAAGCAACGACCGGACAGGTGATTTCCGCGAGCGTGATCAACGTGCCGTCGATCACCGCTCCACCGGCCATCATGCGGTTATGGACCACGAACTGCCGTAACAGTTCGGCGACCGCGGGGCCCGACCATGCCACCCACCCCTCCACCTCGAGGAAGCGGCGTTGCTGTTCCCTGGGCAACAACGCCTCCCGGTCATGGAGTTGCCATAGGAAGTCCCATCTCGCCCGTACCGTCTTGATCGGGTCCAGAAGTTGAAACCCGGTACGGGCCATCTATCCGGACACGGAGAGACGGTTGAAGACGTGGTCGGCGACCAGCTGGGCGCCGCGGCCCGCCAAGGCCGCGGGAATCCCGAACGGCAGACCGCTGAGCGAATCGACGGCGCTACCGAACGTGATGACGCTGGCCAGTCCCTCGGAACGTCGGTAGGCGGCGGTCTGATAGCAGAACATGCCGCCCTGCGAGTAGCCCGCCAGATGCACCTTGCGCCCGGTGTGTGCTCGTACCGCGTCGACGGCGCGGCTCAGCGCGATCACATGGTCGCTCAACGTGCGTTCGAGCCCACGGGTTTCCCGGTCCGGTGAGCCGAAGTCCACCACCCACGGGTCCACCCCGATTTCATGCAGGACTCCGACCGCGCCCTGGTGTCTGGTGACGTCAAAAACATTGGCTGACATCATCATCGGCGGCACGAGTATTACCGGCGGCCGTGACGGATCGTTTGCCCCGTCGGGGAAGTACCGTCGCAGCCGGTACATGTCGGAGCGCTCCACGATCCGAAACGGCGACGGACGGGATCCGGTTTGAAGGCCACCGAACCGCAGCACCTCGATGCCGTTCTGCGTGGTCGCGATCGCCCGGTTCACCGGACCGGCGATCAGGCCGCTACCCCATGTCACCGATACCACATGTCACACCGACACTCCCGCTGATCACCCATCTGCTGACGTCACCCAATCGACACTACGTGAGGCGCCCTCGCGTCCGCTTCTCGAGGGGCGTTGCTGTCGTGTCCGGAATGCACACCCCTTAAAACGCCGCGGTGGTCAGCGGTGTCGTCGTGAATCGAATCGTGACCGGTTGTCGCGAAGCTTCGCCAGGGAGCATTCGGGCGTGTAGTGTTACACGGTAGAGATACTTGGCAGACAGGCCATCTAACAAGCGTTTTGACGGAGTTCCAACTCCGAAAATAACCAAAGGTGTTGTCCACCCGAGGCGTTGTCCACCAGAAGAAATGTGCACGCTCGAATTCGCTGCGGTGGTCGATGTTGTTTGCGTGTGTCTCGGAAATCGGGTGGCGGCGACTTCTTTGCCCGCTCTGGTCAATCCGGACCTGCAGTCACTCGAGGGCGGCTCGGCGCGTTTACCGCACGCGCAGGGCCGCCGCCTACGCGAAATGAGGCCACGATGGGTAAATCCGAGTACGAACAACGAGACGTCTTCGGGGGGCTCGTGCTTCAGGTGGGTGCGGGTTTCAAGGAGCATGAGCGACGCCATGTGGTGGAGGCATTGTCGACGCTCGGGCCGCACCTGGGAAGGTGGGACCCTCATGACCTGGTCGTCGATGTCTCCTTGCAGGACCGCGGCGGCAAGGAACAGCGCGTCACATTGCGCACGAGCCTGCCTGGCTTTCCGCCATTGATAGCGGTTGCTGACAACCCGGACCTAACCCGCGCCCTCGGCGAAGCAAAGCGCGAGCTGATCCGGCAGATTGAACATCAGAAGTCGCAGCGAGAACC
>NZ_JBMIOP010000161.1:0-1698 GCF_049197365.1 Mycobacterium sp. THU-M104 | reverse complement strand
GTGAAGACCGGAGTGATCCGGGCGATGGGAAGCGCTGGGAGCTCGGTGGTCACCGCGGGTGTCGTGTTTGCCATCACAATGCTGGCACTTCTATCCAGTGATGTTCTCAATGTCGGCCAGGCAGGCTCGACTATTTGCATCGGACTGCTGTTCGATATGTTGATCGTCCGGATATTCCTGGTCATGCCACTGGCTCGCCTTCTCGGCCGGTGGTTCTGGTGGCCCGAAAAGATTCCCCTTCGCCCCCGCGCTGGCATGACCCCGGCCGCCAAATAGCCGGCTTGAGCGAAGCCACCAGCAGGAGAGGAGGCAGGGTGTTCAACACGTACAGATGCAGAACCATCTGCCCAGCTCAGGAATCAGATGCTTTCCGCGAATGGCGCAAGAGCCAGCGGTCGGGCGGGTGAGACGACGATATAGCGGCGCCCAACTTCACGCGGCAGGTGTGAGGCAACGCATTGTTGTTCCGCTGCAACGTAAAGCGGCTCTTCACAATCGGGGGTGTAGTTGGGGTCTGAATCTGCCGGTTTCCAGTAGGGATCTGGCGATGTAGTTGGTGAGGTTGCGAAGGCCGAGGGCTGAGCCGCGGGGGTGTTCGAGGCGGCCGTTGATCGCTTCGGTCGGCCCGTTGGAAGTGCCGGGTCGGTCGAAGTAGGCCAGGACGTCGGCAGCACGCTTCTTCAGCGTCCGGCCGAGGGTGATGATTTCCTGCAGGGGCTTGGGGACGCCGGCGCTCAGCGGGATCGGTGCGGCCATCGTGGTGCGGCCGGTCTTGCAATCGGGGTGTCGGTAAGCGGCCACCGTGCGCTGATAGATGGTCCAGGTGGCCTCGACCTCGGCGTGGCGTCGATGGCGAACAAGGTGGCCAGCCAGGTCTTCTGATTGTCGATGAGCAGATCGGCGCCGTTCTGCAGGGTGCGCCGGCAGGCGTAAAGCGGGTCGGTCTTGCGGCCGCGGTGCCCGCAGGTGGCCAGTCCGCGCCGGGACGCAGCCGCGGCCGCAGACGCGGGCTTGAGCCGGTGGCGACGGGGGTAGGCGGCCCGCCGTGACGTCATCGAGACTCATCGTCGTCGGCAGCGGTCCGGCCGGCGTGAGCGCAGGCGAACGCCTTCCGACGGCCACTTGCACCCGACCATCTCGCTTGATAGAACAGATGCGTTCTCTGCGAATGGTTTTCATTGTCAACTGGTCGGGGCAGATGGTCTTCTCAGGATGTGATTGGCGCAACGCGAACCGCATCCCGCACAGGGACCTGTCTGTTCCAACGGGAAAGGAGCGAGTTCCATGCCTTTTGTCACGACGCAACCGGAGATGCTGGATGCGGTTGCGGGGCAGCTGGCCGGGGCCGGTTCGGCGATGTCGGCTCAAAACAAAGCGGCCACGGCCCCGACGACCGAAGTGATCCCCGCTGCCGCGGACCCGGTGTCGGCGCTGACCGCGGCCCAGTTCGCCGTCTACGGCCAGCTGTATCAATCGATCGGCTCGCAGGCCGAACAGATTCTGTCGATGTTGGTCACAGCCTTGCGAACCAGCGCCGGCTCCTATGCGTTGACCGAAGCCGCCAACGCTTTGGTCGCCGGTTAGTTCGGGCCGGTGATGACTGGCGTGGCGGGGCTGGATTTCGGGGTGTTACCCCCGGAGGTCAACTCCGGACTGATGTATGCCGGCCCGGGTCCGCAGCCGCTGACGGCCGCCGCG
>NZ_JBMIOP010000153.1:0-18461 GCF_049197365.1 Mycobacterium sp. THU-M104 | reverse complement strand
AACCTCAAATGCCTTTGCACAAAACATCATTTGCTGAAAACTTTTTGGACGGGCTGGCGCGATCGGCAGCACCCCGACGGGGTCATCGTGTGGACCTCGCCCTCGGATCGCGAATACATCACACGCCCGGGAAGCCGGCTGCTGTTCCCCGCCCTGAGCCTGCCCACCGCTGAATTGACCAGTGCCGCCACTACTTTGCGGTACTCCGGGAGCCGCAGCATCATGATGCCCACGCGCCGCCGGACCCGAAAACAAGATCGCGCCCGCCGCATCGACGCCGAACGCGCCCTCAACGCCGCCCACGTCGCGCAGCGCAACCAGCCACCGCCGTACTAGGCGTGTCTTTCAGACGAACTGCTCAGTACGTCCGGACCCCCGCAGAAGCTGAGGACCCCGATACCGCCGTCCCGGAACCAGAAGTCGCCCCGGACCGGTCCTGCGGCCGCACGTAGCGCATCCAGGTCAGGGCTGCGGCAACGACATAACAGACCAGGAAGACCCAGAACGCAGGTGTTTCGGTGCCGGTGCTGTCGTAGGCCTGCCGCAACACCACGTTGATCCCCACGCCGCCGAGCGTCCCGAAAGCACCGGCGAAGCCGATCAACGCTCCCGACCGGACGCGGGCCCAGTCCAGCCGTTCGATATCGCCGACACCCAGTGCGTCGCTGCGCGCCTCGAACACCGAGGGAATCAGCTTGAAAACCGAACCGCTCCCCACGCCCGACAGGGTGAACAACGCGATGAAGCCGACGACGTATCCGATCATCGTGAGCTCTGACACGTATCCACCAGGCCCGCGCGTGAGATCGTCGTGAGTGCTGACGGCGATGAGGAACAGTTCGGCCACAACCATCGCGGTCACAGAGCCCAGCGTCACGCGACCACCCCCGATCCGGTCGCTCAGCCGGCCTCCGAAGACCCGGCCCGCGGAGCCCAACAGCGGTCCGATGAAGGCGATTTCGGCGGCGTGCAGTGCTGCCTGGGCACTGGGCTGCCCGCTTGCCATGAAGTTGTGCTGCAAGACCTGGCCGAAGGCGAAAGCGAAGCCGAGAAAAGAACCGAAGCAGGTCAGATAGAGAAATGAGATTCCCCACGAGTCCGGCAGCGGAAGGATGGACCTGAAATGCGTCATCTCGATGCGGTAGTCGAGGTTGTTCATGAACAGCGCCGCACCAAGAGCGCCGACGCCTAACAGCAGCAGATAAATCATGCAAACCCAGTACGGCGCCTGGTTGCCGGCAACGGCCAGCACCACCAGTCCGACGGCCTGGATGGACGCCGAACCGAGATTGGCGATCCCGCCGGTCAGCCCCAGCGCGAAGCCCTTGAGTCGCTGTGGGTAAAAGGCCTCGGAGTTGGCCAGCGATGACGAGTAGTTTCCCGCCCCCAGGCCGTTGAGTGCCGCGCAGAGCAGGTAGGGCCACAGCGGCAGGCCGGGATGAGCCAGCAGCACAATGGCTCCCGACGTCGGGATGACCAGTAACAAAGACGAGAACACCGCCCAGTTGCGGCAGCCGTACCTGGCGTTGGCCATCGGGTAGAGCAAGCGCGCGACCGCGCCGACAAGTGACGCGGTGGCACCGAGCAATAGTTTGTCGCCTGTCGAGAAACCGTAGACGGACTGCGGCATGAACAGCGCCATCACCGACCACAAAGACCAGACCGAGAAAGCCACGTGCGAGGTGACAATCGACCAGAGCAGATTACGGCGCGCGATGACACTGTTACCGGAAGCCCACTTCGAGGAGTCTTCCGGGTTCCACTCCGCGATGCGCTGCCTACGCAACATGGTTTGACTGCCTCTCGTCAGCGACCGCGAAAGTCGACACGTCGGTTTGGGAAGTGCCACGAGGCGCACTCGCTCGCAGAGGATTCAGTGATGCGCGGCTGTGGAACGCCGCCTGTGGGTGGACTCCTCCTGTTGCGGGCGGCATGATCCCCGGCTGGGGATCCGACGTCGTCAAGACGAACCTTGACGGGCATGCTCGAGACGCGCATCTGCGTCCGGGATCGTGTCATGGAACGGACGGCTCGCCGCGGCGCGTCGCTGTTTGGCCTCGCGGGCGAAAATGAGCAGGCCCGCCAACACGGTTGCCGCTGCCAGGGCAATTCCGGTCTCGGCATTGATCTCCCGCCCGAAGGTGATCGACGAAATCCCCAAGGCGAACAACCCGAAGGACTTGCGCAACGCGCTGGGATCGAATCGAGCGTGGAGGTGCGTTCCGATCTGCCCGCCGACCACGGTGATCACGGTGAAGGCCGCGCCCAATTTCCAGTCGACGTGCACGCTGCTCAGGTAGCCACCCAGGCCGGCGAACGAGTTGAGGGCGCCGACTATCAGAGACGTACCGACGGCGTACGCCATCGGAAGACCGCCGACCAAAATCAGGAACGGAACGATGAAGACCCCTCCCCCTGCTCCGACCAGACCGGACACCATCCCGATCGCGAGGCCCCCGAGCGCGACCACAACCGCGGGCAGTGCTCGGTGCTCCTCGTCCTCGACGGCGTCGCGGCGACCGCGCAGTACCGCGATTCCGGTGACGGCCACAATCGAGGCGAATCCCAGAAGCAACGCCGCACCGCTGAAAAAGCGAGCGAGTAGACCACCGACGTACGCCCCGACGAAACCACCACTGCCGAGGAGCAACGCCGTCCTCCACTGGACCCGGCCAGCCCGGATGAATGAGATTGCGGCGACGGTGCTCGTTGCGCCGACGATCATGTGTGCGACCGCGATCGCCTGCTTGGGATCCATTCTGGCGACGTAGGCGAGCAGCGGAACCGAAAGGACCGATCCGCCGCTGCCCAGGACGCCCACCACTATGCCCACGAAGAGTGCGAGAAACAAAGCCAGCCAGATCATGACGTGCCTACCTCGCTTCCCTGCAGAGGCAGGTGCTTCGCCGAGGCAGGGTTGGCGCACAGCACAGAACCGGGTCGACGTCATGACGTTGGAACCCGGGTGGACACGTCATGGTGCTCACCCGTTCAAGAAGAGTCACACGTTCAAGAAGAAGAGTTGCCATCATGATCCCCTGCGCCAAACGCGGTTGCCATCGGCGTGCCGCGTACCGATATTGCGCAGGGACTGTTGGCGGACAACGTCGTCCGCATTCAGGGTGAGCCCCACCACCAACGGGCACCAACTTTTCGATGGCGCCAGGCCGGGTGTTCCGGCTTCTTGCTACCGATAGTAGAAACCTATGGGGACCTGCTCGACAAGCCGAGCAGACCAACGCACAGGAAACCTGCAGATTCGACCGGCCGAAACGACCTGTGCAGCCGAGGCGTTCGTCCTCACGTGAAGGCACCGCCGGCGGTGAACCGCGGTTCGGCGCCCGCGTCACAGGCGATCACCGCATCGTCATTCCGTCGGCGCCAGGTGCGTTCAGGCGATCGCCGCCCGGTGCGCGCCGGCCGCCGGCGTCGGCCAGTCCAGCCGCGTCAGCAGGCCTGACGGCTCCGCGGTGTGGCCGTCGAGCCGCCGGGCGGACAGCAGCTCCAGCGCCGCCAGCGCGGCGCCGTGGTTGCCGCGTTGCGGGGTCAAACCGGGCACCGGCGCGGCGGCCTCCGGTGACGACTCGGTGAGGAAGGCGCAAGCGGCCGCGAGGGTCCGGCTGGTGCGGTCACCGGCGATCTCCAGGGCCGTATACGTCTCGCGCACCGGATGTGACCGGATCGCCTCCAAGGTCTCGGGCAACGACTCGTCAACGCAGACCCGATACACCGCAACGTAATCCGAAGCGCCCCGCTGCAACCCGCGCCAGCTTTGTCGAACGTTGGCCGGCAGCAGCCGCGGGACGTCCTCGGGCCCGACCACGACTGCTTCCCAACCGATTTCGCGAAGGTGGTCGGCCAGGCGTCGCACGGCGACACCGGTGGTCTCAGGCAACGGTATCCGCGACGAACGGGCCCGCAGTGCCGGCAGGTTGTTTGCGGCCGACACCGTGAGCCCGATCCACGTCTGCTGCACCCGGGCCGCACTGCTGCGGCTGGTGATCCGTATCGCGTCGGCCCGGATGCCATAGCAGTCGAGGTACCGGGCGATCAGCGCCAGCGGCAGCACCTCCGACTCGTCGACCGGCGGACCGACCCGCAGCAGCGCGGTCACCTTCGTCGCGGGCGCGGCTTCCGGGACCGAGAGATTGCGGCGGCTCACGATGGCGAGGCGACGGCTCAGGATCGTGGTGACATGCAACCCATCCCACCACCCGAACAGCAGGACCATCGCGACGGCGGCGACGCCGAGCAGCCAGTAGGCGCGTTCGGACCGCCACGGGTAGGCCATCGCCGCGGGCACCACAGCCAGCAGCGCCAGTGTCATACGGCCGGGTCCGGGGGCCGGTATCGAGCGCAGCACCCTCATTGAGATGACTCCTTCCGTCGGCGTGCGCCGATTGCGGTGAAAGCGGCGACGGCCGCGACCGCCACGGCCAGCGCGGCGGTACCGGCCACCGCGACGGTCCGCGGCCTGGTGTCGGCCGCAGCCGGCACCGGCGGCACGGCCACTCGGGTGGCCGGCGCCCCGGCCTGTTGGCCGGCGGGCAGTTGCCAGGTCAGGGCCGCCACCGGGTCCAGGCTGCCGGCCCCGACGAGGTCGGAGGGAACCCGGGCACCGTTGTGCGCGGTCGCCGTGAGACGCTGCACGACCTGGGCGGCCGTCAGCTGCGGGTACTTGCTGCGCACCAGCGCCACGACGCCGGACACGTAGCCTGCGGCGTAACCGGTGCCGCTGAGCGCGACCAGTTGCTGGTGGTTGTCGGGCAGGCCGTCGGCCAGGCCACCACCGTCGTCGTTGCTCACCGACACGATGTTCTCGCCGGGCGCCGCGATGCCCACCCACGGCCCGGCCATCGTGAACTTCGACGGACGGCTCTGCGGCGTCAGCGAAGCGACCGACAGCACGTAGGGCTGCCACCACGACGGGATCGACACCGACGTGACGCCGGCCCAGTTACGCGGGTCATCGGGACGGCTCCGGTCGGTCAGCGGGTTGGACTCGCACGGCGCCCCTGCGGCGATCGATCCGCTCGGGCCGCCGTCGCCCGCGGCGGCCACGATCACCGCGTCCCTGTCAACCGCCGCGTAACGCAGCGCCGCCCCGAGAGCGGCCTGATCGACGGGGCGGTCGGCGGGCAGGCAGGTGATCGCCGAGACGGTGATCACCCGCGCACCCAGGTCGGCGGCGTGCACGATCGCCCGCCCCAGCGCGGCGACGTCGACGGTGGCCCGCGCCAGCAGCGGATCGCCACCCGGCGTGCGGGGCGAGAACTTCGCCGACGTCGTCCTGATCGACACCACCCGCGCCGCGGGCGCGACCCCGGAGAAACCCTGTGCACCGGACGGGCCGGGCTGGCCGGCGATGATTCCGGCGACCAGGGTGCCGTGCCCGTCGCAGTCGGTCAGGCCGTCGGCCGTCTCCACGAAGTCGCCCCCCGGGTCGACGTTCGGCAGTCGCGGACCGGGCCGCACCCCGGTGTCGAGCACCGCGACCAGCTGGCCCTCACCGCGCGAGAACTGCCACGCAGCAGGCAGATTCAGCATCTCCTGGCTGGGCGACACCACGTCGGGATCGCTGCCGGGAATGACCCCGGAGATACTGCACGGGCCGCGCTGTTCCATCGGCTGCACGGGCCCGGGTGTGCCGGCAGGCGGCGGCACCCCGGGATCCACCTGCGGCTGGTCGATCCCGAACGCCGGCGGACACGCCGCCAGCATGACCACGAACGCCGCTGCGAGGCAGGCCGATCCCGCCCGCATCATCGATTGAGCACCAAGGCGAACAGCCCGACCAGGTAAGCCATGACGGGAATCAGCGACGCGTCGAGCCCGGAAGCCGCGAAGCCCAGCAGCCGGCGCAGCGGCAGCGAATAGCTCTCCGGGGCTGCGATGCCCGGGTTCAGCGCCGCCACCAGCCACGCCGACATCAGCGCGACGAGCACCGTCAGCGCACCGAGGGCGGCCCCGTAGCGCCCTGTCGCGGTGTAGTACACCAGCAGCACTCCGGCGACGAGATAGGGCTGGGCGAACAGCCAGGCCTTGCACGCCGCCGAATCCCACACCCGGGCGCGCAGCACCGACGCCGCCGCGATCGCGGCCACCACGTACCAGCCCCAACCGCTGACGGCCCCGGGCCGCAGGGCGATCGCGACCGAGCCCAGCACGCTGAGCAGCACCGCGGCCGCGATGAACCCGCTCTGGTGGGCGTCGCCGATGCGGACCCGCCGGGGCAGGTCCTCGAGCACCCGCAACGGCGGCGCCGACGGCGTGGGATCGCCGGGCGCCGGGATGACCGGCAACGGGAACCGGGCCCACACCGCCGAGAGCGGGGCCGCCTCGACGGTCACCAGCAGGGCCACCACGATCAGCCCGCAACCGACGCTGAGCATCGGCAGCCGCCAGAACATCTCGGTACCCGCGGCCACCAGCACGCCGGCTCCGAGCACCGCAGTCGCGGTGAACAGGCCGACGACACGTTCGCGTTCCCCGCCGGGCACCATCAGTGCGATCAATGACCAGGCCGTGACCCCGGCCGCGGCCAGCACCAGGTGCGCGGGCCCGAACGGGCCCGGCACCGCCAGCGCCAGCGCAGCGGCGATGGGTACCAGCGCGGTGATCGAGAGCGCGATCCCGGTGCGGGCCGACCGCGCGGTGACCAGCAAACCCGCCACAGCGGTCAGCGCCGCGACCACGCTGACCCCGACCAGGCCGACCAGCGCCCCGGTAACCGCCCGATAGCTGACCGACAACCCGGTGGCCACCAGCGCCACGACGATCGTCGCGGCCAGGGCGCCGCGCCGCACGTGGGCGCCGCCCCAGGGCCGCAGACGCGACGCCGAGAAGATCATGGCGGCATCCGCGATGTCCTCGACGATCCCGGGCGCGGGCGGTCCAGCCGGAACCTGTTGCAGAGCAAGGAGGTCGCCGTCGACGACGCCGACGGTGTCCAGGCTGGCGTCCAGGCTGAACGGCGCGCCTCCGACGGGCGCCAGGCTCAGCGCGACGACTGCACCGTCGTCCTCTGGCGTGTCGCCGTGGCCGTTGGAGGCGGCGGGAACCATCAAGCGCCGGACCGCGGGCAGGATTTCGCGCAGCGGCAGTTCGGCGGGCAGGGCCATCTCCGTCAGCCTGCTGTCCGCGAGGATGGCGACACGGACGATCGGCATGACGGCGCCCGACGTCACTGGGCCCGCCACGGTTGCTCGGACATCGTGCTCTCTTCTCTATCTGTGTGTTGTTATCTGTGTGTTGTTATCTGTGTGTTGCTGCGGAAAAGTCTCGGGACAGCCGCTGGTCGGGGAACCACTGTTCGTCGGGCAACAGAGCGGTCAGCTGTTCGACGGCGACCGCCGTCGCGAAGGGGGTTCCCGGGTGAAACGTCGACACCCATTCGCCGTCGAATGCGCGCGACGGGCTGACCAGCACGCGCCCCGCGGTGGTGTCGACCAGGCTCATGCCGACCTCGGTGGTCGCCTGCCGACCGTCGCGGCGACAGCCGGCGACGACCTCGACGTAGCTGCGCGGACCGGTGAACACCGATTCCACCACCGGCCGGGCCGAGGCCGGAATACCCAGGTAGTCAATGACTTCCGACAGCGGTGCACCGGACCGCAACCTCTCGTCGGCCCGCGCCCCGACGCGCGCCGGCATGCTGAACTCCTCGAACTGGGCCGGCGGGCGCCGCTCGAGCCCGGCACCGAGCACGGGAACCAGGGCGCGGGAATCCTCGATGTCCATGGCGGTCAACGTGATCAGCTGCGCACTGCGCAGTGCCACGATGGTCTTGCCGGTGATGCCCCGGCGCTGAGCGACCAGGCCGCGCAGCAACTCGCCCGGGCCCGGCCCGACGAAGCGCAGGTCCAGCCACCGATCCGGAAAACACACCACCCTGACCCAGTCGGCGATCGCCGCGTTGACCACGCCCCCGGCCGACAGCAGGCCCATACCGGTCAGCTCGTCTTTGCGACGCCGGCAGAAATCGTCGCGCTGCGCCGCGTCGCGGTAGGGGGTGGTGATCGCCAGAACCCAGGGGAAATCGCCCGCCCCAATGGTTTCCGCGACATACCACGCCTGGTCGACCGTCATCTCGACGGCGTTGGGTGCTGTGTTCATCGACGTCGGCGACGCGGTGCCTAACCGCCCCACTTGGCGGCCTCAGCCGCGTCGCGGGCGTACATGGACAGGGTGTTGCCCTCGTGGGTGCCGGCCATCGCCTGGTAGGACCGCACCAAATCTTCCATGGCCTGGTTCCACTGGGCCTGCCACATCTGATAGGTCATGCCCGTGTCGCCCTGCCAGGCGTTGGACAGCGTCGCCTGTTCGCTGGCGATGTCGGCTCCCAGCCCCTGCAGCGTTCCGGCGTAGCCGGACATGTCCGCGGCGTGCGACAGCATCGCCGGGTAGTTGTACATGATCTGTGACATCACAAGTCCTTTCGCGGGTGGGCCGGGGTCAGAAGCCGGGGTAGGTGGACGCGGCCGCGGAATCAGCAGCCACATACGTGCCCGCGGCGTCGCCGAGGTTTGCCTGGGCGATGTCGAGCAACGTGTTGATCCGGGCGGCGACCTCGACGAACCGCGCATGGGCGGCCTGGAATGCCGCCGAGGACTCGCCGACGTGGAACGCCTGCGCCGACATCGCCTCCTGCTCGGCCTGGCTGATCGTGCTGCGCATCAACGCCGCCTTGGCGCCGAATGCGGACTGCGCGGCCACCAACTGTGGAATGTGAGCATCCAAGAGGCTCATGGTGTTTCCCTTCTTCGTGATTGTGCTGAGTTCCGGTCGCCTGGCTGCACATCGCTATCCGTCCGATCCCCCTCCCCCCGGGTCTTCGCCGTCGTGCTCCCAGGTGCCGGGCACCATCGGCATCCGCGGGCCGCTGCCGAACTCGCCGTCGGCCAGTTTGGTCAGGCCCGCCGCCCGCAGGACGGCGTCCTGGTGGGCGGTGCCGGCGAAACCCAACGACCCGGCCCCGCTCGCGCCGGCCACCGCCTGTGTGTCGTCGTGATCGGGCGTGACCCCGAAATCGGATTCCAGGTCCAGGAATTCGTCGCCGTACTCACGCATCGCCACCCGCTTGCGCCGTCGCGCCCGCGCCTCGGCGCGGTTGGCCACCCCGGTGGCCGCCGCGGGGATGGTTGACGCGGGCGCCTTGGAGCCGCCGCGGCCACTCAGTGTGGGCCCGAAGCCGGGCCCGGGGTCGCCGCCGAGGGCCACCGCGTAGCCGAAGCCGGCGGTCGCCGCCGTCGGGGCGGGCGCACCGGGAGCACCGGCCCCGGCGACCGGCGCCGAGGCCGTCGCCGCGGTGGGGGTCGCGATCGTCGGAGCCATCGCCGCGACCGGCAATGCCGTCGAGACCGGCTGGCCGGTCGCCGCGATACCTCCCGCCACGGGCGCCGCCAGCGCCGGGGGCACTGCGGCCACGTTGGCCAGCGCCAGCGGCAGCGGGAGGACCAGCCCGAGGAATGGACTGAGAAACAGCGACGGGTAGGTGATCGATGCACCCACCCAGGAGAAAGCCTGGTAGGCGACCGCGAACAACAGCGGCCCGTAAAGCACAAGTGCCTCGGACGGATTCGTCAAGAAGGCCTCGACGATCTTCACCGAGTTCCCGACAGGGTCGGAGAAGAACGTTGCCAGCTCCTGAAACATGCCGCCGTAGAAATTGGTGTACTGCGACAGCAGCTGAGACAACAGATCGGACAGGTTGAGCGAGGAACCCGACTGCGCGGCAGCGGCAGCCGCACCCCCCTGGGTGGCAGTGCCGGCGGCCGCGGTGGCGTTGCCGTCGGATTTCACGATCGACGGCGCGGGCGCGGTCCGCGGCGCCGAAGCCAGCGCCGTCCCGGAGGCCGCCTGGTAGGCGCTCATCGTGGTGGCGGCCTGCACCCACATCCGCGCGTAGTCGGCCTCGTTGAGCGCGATCGGAATGGTATTGATGCCGAAGAAGTTCGTCGCGATCAACAACCCGTGGATCACGTGGTTGGCCGCCAGTTCCGCGAGAGTCGGCATGGCTGCCAGGGCGCCGGTGTACGCCATCGCGGCGGCCTCGTGCTCCGCGGCGACACCGGCGCTGTCCGCGCTGGCCTGCTGCAGCCATGCCAGGTACGGCGCGTGCGCCGCCGCGTAACTCCCGGCGCTGGGCCCCTGCCACGCACCCGCCTGCACCGATCCGATCAGCCCACCCAGTTCGGCTGCCGCCGAGGAGTACACGGCGCTGAGCGAGCTCCACGCGCCGGCGGCCGACAACAGCGGACCCGGCCCCGGACCGGTGCTCAGCAACGCCGAATGCGCTTCCGGCGGTGAGGCCATCCAGATTGGCGAGTTCATTTCTCAGCCGCCCGTGACCCCGTACGTGGCGGCCCCGGCGGTGTCGCCCGCGAGATAACTCGCGCCGGACTCGCCCACGCCCACCCCGGCGCGGCCGAGTTCGTCGACGCCCTGGGCCGCGACGGCCGCGTGCTCCTGACCCTGGGCACTGAAGCCGGCGGCCGTCTGCAGGGACACCGGGTCCGCCGCCGGCGGCACCACCGCGGTTATCGCCGGGGCCGCCGCCGCGTGCGCGGCGGCCAACCGCGCCGTCAGCGCCTCCACGGCCGCGCTCGCGGCGGCCAGACCCTCAGGAACCACACGCAACGTCATGGCTACTCCTCCTCTAGTCCTTCTGTTCCGATAGTCCTTCTGTTCCGAACTCACCAACCATGGCCGACTCAGCGGCCAGCGGGTTGATCAACTGCACGTACATCGGAGTCTCGCTGTCGCCCAACAGGATCGCGCGCCCGGGCCGCAGCCGGCTGAACCGCTGACCGCGGATCTTGCCGCCGTCCTGCGGGTTGCCCGCGAGCATCAGCGTGGTCGCCTGCAGGTCGTTGAGGCGGCGCAGCAACGGGTTGGTCATCAGCGCGTGGCCGGAGCCGCTGGCGCGGGCGGTGACGATCACCCGCAGCCCCAGATCGCCGGCCTGCGCGAGCAGCCCGATCAGCGGGGTCCACGGCCGCTGCCCGACGTAGGGGCCGCTGATTGCCGGCGAGTCCGGAACCTGGTCGACGTCGTCGATGATCAGGTAGTGGGTGTGGCCCTGGTGGCTCCACCGCGACAGCTCGGCCGCCGACATGCCTGCCGGGGGGCGCCGCGATTCGATGAGGTGGGACAGCCCGAGCATCGCCGGGATGATCCGGTCGATGTTCGCCGTGTACTCGTTGTCGGCGAACAACGGTTCGTCGACAAGGTGCAGCCGCCGGTCCAGCACGGTGAAGGCCACCTGGTCGGCCGTGGAATGCTCGCGCACGGTGCGGATGAGGTGGCGCAGCAGCGTGGTCTTGCCGGAGCGGCTGTCGCCGAAAACCATCAGCAGTGGGTGCTCGGCGAAGTCGTGCACCACCGGTGCCAGGTCCTCCTCGCGCTGCCCGATCACCACACGTTCGCCGCCCCGATAAAGCGGCCCGACCGCGACCGGCGAAAGGTCGTCCGGCAGCAACCGGACCGGCGGGGCGGACACGCCCGGGTAGCGGGCGTTGATGGCCGCCACCTGGTCCAGTTCCGGCTGGGCGAACAGGAAGTGCTCGGCGGCCATCGTCAGACCGCGGCCCGGCTGGTCGGGCGGGACGGCGTCGGCCGGCCGGCGCAGCGCACCGACCACCCGCACGTTGCTGTCCCGCGCGTCGTGCAGCCGCAGCTCGAGCCGCAGGCCCAGTCCGTCGCGCATCGCCAGCGGCACCTCCAGCCAGCTCGGTGTCGTGACCACCACATGGATGCCGTAGGCCAGCCCGACGTTGACCAGCTCGGTCACCTTGGCCAACAGGGGATTTCGGGTGTTGAACTGGTCGGTGTTGTCCCGACCGAAGGCGTAGATGTTGTCGATGACCAGGAACATCTCGCCGAAGCCGTCATCGGGCGCCGTCCCGTTCCCGTCGCGGAACACCCCCCGCCGCTGCCGGGACCGGAGCAGCTGCTCGATCTCGCCGAAGGTGCGCCGAATCCGTTCGGGCTCCAGCGGCGTGGCGACGCTGCCGACGTGGGCCAGACCTTCCAGCGCCCGCAGCTGCCCGCCGCCGTAGTCGAGGCAGTAGAACGTGACCTCGCGCGGTGAGTGCAGGCTGGCCGCCGACATGATGAACGTCTGCAGCGCCGTCGACTTCCCGGACTTGGCGCCCCCGTGGATCACCACGTTGCCTGCCGACGCCGTGGCGTCGAAAACCAATGGGTCGCGCCGCATCTCGAACGGCTTGTCGATCTCGCCCAGCGGCCAGCGCCACTGGCGTTGCGGCAGGCCGGCGCGAGCCAGCACCGCGGTCAGTCCGATGGGCTCGTCCAGCGGCGGCAACCACAGCTGCGGTGCCCGCGGGCCGCAGCGTGCGAGCTGCTCGCCGATCGTGGCGATCAGCTTGCGCGGTGGCCCGGCCTCGTCCTGCGCCTCGCCGGCGCAGAACACCGTGTCCTGATCCGGCTCCACCCTTGCCGCAGTGAACAGTTTGGGCTCCGGAGCAGCTCGCACCACAACCGATTTCGTCCGAAGCGGTGGATCGTAGATGCCGTCGACGTAGGTGCTGCGGAACTTGATCGGCGCGGCGCCGGGCGCGGGAACCAGGAAGCCCAACCCCTTGTGTTCCTTACCGGATTCGATGTGGTAGGCATCCTCCACTCCGATGATCTGGCGAGAAACGCTGGGGCTGGCCACTTTCAGCCCGATGCGGTATGAGGTGTTCTTGTCGATGTCCTTGATCTTGCCGACGTCGAGCGTCTGCGACGCGAACAGGATGTGGATACGGAACGAGCGGCCCTTGCGGGCCACGTAGTCGAAAAGTTCGGCGTATTCGGGGTGATCGGCCAGCATCAGGGTGAACTCGTCGGCGACCACGAACAACGTCGGAATGGGCGGCAGGTCGGATGCGCCGGCATCGCAGGCGTTTTCGTACTCCGTCACCGAGCTGAACGCGCTGCCCTGCACCCGGCGACCGGCCTCGCGCAGCAGCGTCTCGCGCCGCGCCACCTCGCCGCGCAGCGTGTCGGCGAACCGGTCGGCCAGCGACTTCTTCTCGGCCATGTTCGAGATCACCGCGACGACCTGGGGGAAATCGCGGAAGCTGTCGGCGCCGGCCTCTCCCTTGAAGTCGGCGTAGATGACGATCAACCGGTCGGCCGAGTGGGTCGTCAACAGCGACAACAAGATCGACATCAGGGTCTGCGACTTGCCCGAGCCGGTCATCCCGATCATCAAGCCGTGCGGCCCCATCCCGCCCTCGGCCTCGTCCTTGAGGTCGAACATCAGCGGCTCGCCAGTCGCGGTGACGCCGATGGGCACGCGCAGCTCGTCGTCGCGGCGGCGCGGCGCCCACAGCGTGGCCACGTCGAGCTGCGACGCGTCGGGAATCCCGAGCAGCGTGGTGAACGCGGCGCCGCGGGTGGCCGCCGAGCGCAGCCCGGTATGGGTGGGGTTGGAGTCCCAGCGCGACAGCTGCCGGGCCAGGTGGGCGGCGTCGTCGGCGCCGAGTTGGTCGGCGTGGTCGATGTAGGGTTGCCAGCCACCGGTCCGCCAGCGTTCGATGGCGACCGCTCGGCTGCCCCCGCCGTCCCCCCCGCTGATCCGCAGGATCGGCCTTTCCGGGTCCGAGTACTGCTCGCGGTGCGGCGGCGTGGCGCTGGTGTGCACGACGGTGACCCCGGCCCGGCACGCACCCAGCGCCGAGGCGTTCACGTCGTAGTCGGGTTCGTCGACGACGATCAGTAGGTGCCGCAACGTGTCCGCCGGTTCCCCGGTGAACACCGGGCGGTCCAGCAGTGTCGGGCCCAGCTGGGCGATGAGGTCGTCGGGGTCGGCCGACAGGTAACGCGCCGACCCGACACCGTCGAGCTCGCCGGGCATGTCGACGTGGGGCAACCACTTCAGCCACGACCAGTCTCGGCCCTCCAGGTTCGGCGCGGCCAGCGCCACGCCCAGTACCGTCGGGTCGTGCCAGGTCACCGCCTGAGCGATCCAGGCGCGCAGGGCCGCCCGCACCTCCCGGGCGTCGCCCACGACGGTGATCCGGGAGACCTTGGTCAGGTCGATTCCGGTCGGCACGTTACGCACGGTGCGCTGGGTGTCGAGCAGGCTGCGCAACGCGCTGTGGCACACCGGTTCCAGGTCGATCTCGGCGGCGGTGTCCTGCACCCGCAGCGCCGTGTCCAGGGGCACCTGGTGGCGTCCGGCCCGCAGTACCAGGAAGTCGGGGTCGTGGGGGTCACGCTCCCATTGGCGACGGGAGCCGGGTACGGCCGCCAGCGCCGCCGGGTCGGGATGCGACCACTGCGCGGCCGCGCGCTGCTCGGCGGCCTGGGTGCGGATGTTGTCCCGCACCACCGACAGGTACCGCAGGTAGTCGGCCCGTTCGGCGTCGACCTCCTCGGTGCGCATCTTGTTGTCGTTGCCGCGGTACAGCGCGGTGGCGGCCAGCAGCAGCACGAAGGGGAAGAACAGGGTCTGCGGGGAGATCACCCGCATCCCGGTCGCCACCAGCGCGACGATCATGCCGACGATCAGGATGACGATCACATACGGCATCGCGCGCCGCAGGAACGACGGCGGGATCACGCGGGGCAGCTCGGGAGGCGGCTCGATGGCGATGCTGCCCTTGCGGGCACCCGGCGCCGGGAGCCGGCGGCGGGCCTCGAAGATCAACCGGCTCATCGAATTCCCCCTTCCGCCATCAGGCCGTCGTGGGCGAGCAGCGCGTCGGCGCGCGACAGCGCCGGGCCGGGGGCGAACAACGACAGCATGGACCATGGGATGGGCACGGCGGGCGGGTTCAGCCCAAGGGCCGCAACGGTTTTGCCCTGGCCGGGCCCGCTTTCGGCCTCATTGTCGATACCGTAGCGGACGCCGGTGTCCGACACCCAGAACAGCGACCCGGCGGCGGGCGCGGACGCGCCGTGGCCCACCGTCTGGGTGAAGTACCCGGCGCCGGGGGCCAGTGCGACGCGGGCGGCATTGCCCTCACCGACCAGGCTCACCGTGTGCACCCCGTCGGGAGTGGGCAGCGCCGAGCCCGAGAGCAGGCCCAGCGTGCTGGTCGCCGCCCCGGCGCGCTTGCTCCACTGCGCGCACGTGACGGGATCGTCGGCCGCGTCGACGGGCACGACCTGCTGTTCGGGGTAGCGCGCGGTGTCCAGCATTCGCGACACGGGCAGCTTGGCGACCTCGTCGGCCCCCAGTCGCGGCGGCTGGTCCAGTCCGTAGGAGTTCGTGTTGCGCAGGATGGCCGCCAGCACCGGCGAGACCGGCTGCAAACCGTCCGGCAGCACGGCGTAGTACCGCACGGCACCCGACGAGCGCTGGTCCACCGCATACGACATCACCACTGCACCGATCGGCGCCGGTACGTCGAAGGCGGCGGGGGCGCCGGCGTTCGGGATGTCGGGCGCCGCGAGCGCCGGCCCCGCGGGGATCGCGTTGAACAACCCGATCGCGATCGGCCGCGGCGCGGGCACGCCGTTGCGGCCGGTGCCCAGACCCAGCGCGTCGGTGACCGCGTGGTCGGCCAGATCGATCCTGCTTCGCCGTCCGTTCCACAGCAACCAGGTTTGCGGGGCCTCCTGCGCCGGGACCTCGACCAGAATCCCCTGTTCGGGGTGCAGCGGGGCCGCTCGGGCACCCTGGCTGTCGAGCGGGCCCGCCAGCACCGTGACCCCCGTGCTGTGCGCGCCGTGACCAGGCTGGCCGGCCACGCCGTCGCACACGGTCCAGTCGGCGTCGCGCGCGGGGCTCTGCACCATGCGTTCCGGCGCACCGGGAATGCCTATCAGGTTGCCGCGCGGAAACCGGTCCAGCTCAGAGCTTTTCACCATCGCCGGATCGACCGGCCGGCCGACGATGAGCCGCGCCGAGGTGAGGTTGAGCACCGGGTGCAGGTCATCGCCGACCCGCACGTACAGGGCGGCCGTGGCACGGTCGGCGAGGACGGCGCTGGTGCCCGCGGACCCGGCGGGCCGGATCAGCGAGAACACGAAGCAGCCCGCCAGGCCGGTGACCAGGATCAGCACGCCCATCAGCACCGCGCGCGACTGGGTGCGCAAGGGGTCGACCAGCATCCTGGTGTCGTGCAGCGCGATCCCGGAGGCGATCCGGCGCATCACGAAACGCCAGCCGGTGACCTGGTGGCGCGTGACGAAACCGCGGCGGTATTCGACCTGGTCGGGGTTGTCGTTGACCGGGGTCCGCGAGGAGAACGAACGCCGGGGCTCGTCGGGCTCGTACTCGCTCATGCCGGCACCGCAAGGCCGAGACCGCGCAGTAGCGGCTCCACCGACCGTTCGACATCCTGGTCGGTGATCGTCATCAGCTCGTCGTCACTGAATTCGCCGGTTCCGCCGTGTTCGGAATGGTCGAGCCGGAATTCCCGCTCCTCCTCGGCGCGTTCGACGATGTTGCGCACGAACCGGCCGTTACCGGCGATGTCGAGGTTGCGCCGGGCGATCCCGTTGGAGTCGGGCGTCGACTCCGCGGCCAGCTTGGAGAACAACGCCTCCATGTGGTCCAGGGCGGCCCGCTCGAACACGCTGTCGCGCTGTTCGGCCATCTTGTGCGCGATCTCCACCAATTCCGACGGCGCATACGAAGGGAAGTCGATGTTGCGGGTGAACCGCGACCGCAACCCCTCGTTGGTGTCGAGGAACTTGTCCAGATCGGCCCGGTAGCCGGCGATGATCACCACCAGCCGCTCGCGGTCGTTCTCCATGCGTGCCAGCAGCGTGTCGATGGCGACCAGGCCGAAGTCGTTCTTGGCACCGGTGGACACCAGTGCATAGGCCTCGTCGAGGAACAGCACACCGTCCAGCGCGCTGTCGATGATCGCGTTGGTCTTCGCTTCGGTCTCCCCGATGTGCTGGCCGATCAGGTCCGCGCGGTGCACCTCCCGGATGTTCTCCCGTTTCAAAAGCCCTAGTCCGCAATAGATTTTGGCGACCACGCGGGCAATCGTCGTCTTGCCGGTCCCGGGCGGCCCGGCGAAGACGAGGTGGTGGGTGCGCTGGGCGACCTGAAGCCCGCGCTGCTTGCGCACCAGTTCCATGGCCACCGAGCTCTTCAGCCGCGACACCTGGTTCTTGACCTCGTCCAGCCCGATGAATTCGGCGAGCTGACGCTCGGCGTCGGACAGCAGCGTCGCCTTGCGCTCGTGAGCGGCGGGGTCGACGAAGTCCTCGACGCTGGGCTCGGTGGCCGGATCCCACGGATCAGTGCGGGCCTCGATCCGGGCGGCGGTGGTCGTCACGATCCCGAAACTGGTGTCGGATAGCGCTTGTTGGATCTGTTCGCTCTCGGGATGGGCCGCGTAGAGGTCCTGCAACACCTCGCCGGCCGACTCCTCGTCGACGTGCGCGCGCAGGACCAGCGCTTTGGCCAGCGCGCCGTCGAGCGCTGCGACCGCGACCGGGCCGTCGGGTTCCTCCAGATAGGACAGTGCCGGGGCGAACATGCCCAGCCGGGCGAGCGCGGTGCCCAGCGCGATCCTGGCAGCGTGTGAGAAGGCCTCGTCGAGGTCGGCGTCGTTGACGATGGGGGTGAGCAGCTTCACGACGTCCGACCAGCGCTCGGCCCGGTAGTTGACGACGACGGCGACCCAGCGGGCCGCCCGCCAGCCCGCTCGGCGTTCGGTGAGCCCCGCGACGATCCCGTCGGCGTCGGCGAAGCGCCCCGCCTGGGCGAGCGCCGCCGCGTACGCGAGCTGGAAGTCGTCGGGGGTGGTGGCACGAAACTGCAGATACAGCCCGGTGTCGTAGCGGAACCCCAGCGCCCCGGGCGCCAGTTCCACCTGGCGCTGCAGCACGCCCGCCGTCGACGCGGTGCGCGAGACCGCCTCGAGCACCCGCAGCGACGCGTCGCCGGCGGCGGCCAGGCCGGTCCAGGCGTCGCACTGGTCGTGGGCGATGCGGGTCAGCGCGGTGAAGCCGGAGCGCGCCGCAGTGAGGTCGGCCGGGCGCTGCCGCTCGTACACCGCGAGCCCCAGCGCGCGGCAACACGTCGAGAACCGGCTGACGACCTCGCCGTCGATCTTGCCGTTCACCTTGCCGTTCGACGTGCCGTTCGACGAGAAATTCGCGGGCTGCGCTGCCAGCACGCCGGTGTCACCGCGATCCACGGCCGCTTCTCTTCCTGTGCACAGTGTTCCCTAACCTAACTTGCCTGAAGTTAGCATTGCATAAGCTAACTGTCCACGCGCCCGGACCTCTCGGCCCCCCGGCACCTTTGAACTCTTTACCGCAAACGAGTTCCCGTAACCAGACTTCAGCCGCATTTTCGGACGTGTAGCAGCCAGCCCTTATCGACAATGGTTTCCATTATGCACCAGCTCCTGGTTCCCAGCTAACTGGGACCATCGGTACCGCAGGACCGCCACCGAATCCGTCGCCGGCCAGCGCGGCCAGCCCGCCCGCTTGCGCGGCGGCGCCGGACGGCGCCGCGCCGGCGAAACCCAGCGTCCCCG
>NZ_JBMIOP010000142.1:0-14862 GCF_049197365.1 Mycobacterium sp. THU-M104 | reverse complement strand
TGCCGTCCGTGCGCGCGCTGTGCAGCGAGCACAACGTGCTGATGATCGCCGACGAGATCCAGTCGGGGCTGGGGCGCACAGGCTACACCTTCGCCTGCGACCGGTGGGGCGTCAGCCCGGACGTGTACCTGCTGGGCAAGGCGCTGGGCGGCGGCGTGGTTCCGCTCTCGGCGGTGGTCGCCGACCGCGACATCCTCGGCGTGCTGCATCCCGGCGAGCACGGGTCGACCTTCGGCGGCAACCCGCTGGCCATGGCCATCGGCACCACGGTGGTCTCTATGCTGGCGCGCGGCGAATTCCAATCCCGCTCGGCCGAACTGGGGCGCCACCTGCATCGGCGGTTGGCCGAGCTGATCGGCCATGGTGTGGTGGCGGTGCGCGGCTTCGGGCTGTGGGCCGGGGTCGATATCGAACCGGCGCTGGCCACCGGCAAGGAGATCAGCCTGCGGTTGGCCGACCGGGGCGTGCTGGTGAAGGACACCCACGGCTCGACGCTGCGGTTCGCCCCGCCACTGGTGATCACCGCGGCGGAGATCGACTGGGCGGTTGAGCAGTTTGCCGCGGTGCTGCGGGAGGCTGCCGCCTGATCCGCTGATCCTGCGCATACGAGGTCGCCCAGCGTAGAACGTGTCCGCTGCACCCCGGTGCTGGTGCTGCCCGGGTGAACTACCGCTGCGCGGCGGCGTTGGCCGCCGCCTGCGCCCGCTTCAGGGTGGCCGCGACATCGCCCCGGCCCAGGAACATTTCGTCGAAATAGTCTTGCAGGGCCACCTCTCCGGCGGGGAAGCCGGGGCCGCCCGGCGCCGGGATCCGCGGGCCGCGCAGCACCGAGAAGAACGGTGTGACGTCGACACCGCGGGCGGCCCAGTAGTCGAAGTAGACCTGCTGCGCCGAAAGCACGGCCGGGATCGCTGCGCCCCGGCGGCCCAGGTACGCGTTGCCCTCCCTGCTGCCCAGCCACGCCAGCACCTCACGCACCGCCCCGGGATGTTTGGACGCCGCGTTGCCCACCGCCGCGATGCCGTTGGTGACGCTGACCCGGCCCGCGGGGCCGATCGGCAGCATCGCGATGCCCCAGCGGAATCGGGCGTCGCGGGCCACGGCGGCGAGGTTGTAGGTGCCGGATTGGAAGAGCGCCATCTTGCCGGCGAGGAACTGGTTGCGGGAGAAGTCGCCGTTGTCGTTGGTGTCGGAGGCCGGCGGCGCGACGTGGTCGGCGTTGATCAGGCCGACCAGGTAGCGGAACGCCGCGATCGCCGCGGGGTTGTCGAACGCGAATTTGTCGCCGCGCTGAAACACCCCGCCGGCCGAGCCGATGTAGTCCAGGTAGATCGCCTGGGGGTCGTTGGCCGCGTTGTATCCCCACTGCCTGATCCGTCCGGAGTCGAATCCCGTAGTCTCCGCGGTTCTTCCGTTAGCGTCGATGGTCAGCCGGGCGAGCAGGGGGCGCAGCGTGTCGTCGCCGGGGCCGGGGCTCCACCGGAGGGTGTCCAGGCGCGCCGGATCGATGCCGGCGGCGGCGAGCAGGTCGGCGTTGTAGTACACCGCGATGCCGGCGTCGGTCAGCTGTGGCACGCCCCAGAGCACACCGCCGCGGGTGAACTGGTCGACCACCGCGGGTTCCCAGTCCGCGGCGGCGTCGGGGCCGAGGGTTTCGCCGATGTTGATCAGCCGGCCGCCGTCGGCGTAGGCGGCGAGGTAGGCGTTGGACAGCCAGAAGATGTCGTCGGCGCTGCCGCCCGCCACGTCGGTGCGCAGGGTGTCGAAGTAGGTCGGGTAGGCGACCATGTTCGCGCGCACCTCGATGCCGGGGTGCGCGCTGTTGAACGCGTCGAAGGACTGCCGGTAGGCCTGCGCGATCGGCTCCGCCCAGAACCGCACCCGCACGACGATCTTGCCGCCGTGCGGTTCGCCGGAGTAGTCCAGCAGTACCGCCGTCGCGGCCAGCAGCACCGCGACGAGCACCAGGGCTGCGGCGGCCAGCGTGGAAAACCGTGGCCGGCTCACTTGAGCCCCGAGACGACGATCGACGCGACGATGTGGCGCTGGAACACCGCGAACAGCGCGACCAGCGGAACGACCGCGACCGTCGTGGCCGCCATCACCAGCGTCCACTGGGAGTTGAACCGCGACTGCAGATCTGCGGTGGCCACGGTGAGCACCCTCCACTTGTGGCCACTGGTGATCACCAGTGGCCACATGAAGTTGTTCCACTGCGAGACGACGGTGATCAGCGTCAGCGCCGCCAGCACCGGCCGGCTGGACGGGATCACCACGTGCACGATCACGTCCAGCGTGTTGGCCCCGTCCAGGCGCGCGGCATTGACCAGGTCGTTGGGGATCATCCGGAAGTGCTCGCGCAGCAGGAAGATCGCGTAGGGGGAGCCGAACATGAAGGGCAGCACCAGCGCCCAGAACGTGTTGCGCAGGCCCAGCTGGGCCATCATCAGATACATCGGCACCACCGTGACGGTGCCCGGCACCATCAGGGTCGCGATGTACACCCAGAACAACGCGTCGCGGCCGGGGAAGTGCAGCCGCGCGAACGCGTAGGCGGCCAGCACAGAGAAGGTGAGCTGCCCCAGCAGGATCACCGCGGCCATCAGCGCGGTCACCGCCGCCGCGCGGCCGAACCCGACCCCGCCCAGGTCTGCGTAGTTGGCCAGAGTGGGCGGGCGCGGCCACTGCAGCGGTGTACCGGTGACGAACTGGTGTGACGAGGTGAACGAGGTCAGTAGGCCGAGCGCGAACGGCGCCAACGTGATGAGCGCACCGCAGGCCAGCGCGAGGTAGATCGCCGCGCCGCTGAGCCGGCTAAGTGAGGTCATAGCTGATCCGGCGCCGGAAGTAGAACTGTTGTACCAAGGTCACCGCGATCAGGATGACGAACAGCACCACCGCCATGACCGATGCCCGCCCGATGGCCGCCGAGCCGAACGCCTCGGCGTAGATGCGGTGGGCCACCAGGTCGGTGCTGCCGGCCGGTCCGCCGCTCGTCAGCGCGTAGACCGTGTCGAAAACCTGTGCGGTGCTGACGATCCCGGTCACCAGCACGAAGAATGTGGTCGGCCGCAGCAAGGGTAGGGTGATGCGCCAAAGCCGCTGCCAGGCGGTGGCGCCGTCGGTGCGTGCGGCGGCGTGGATGTCGTCGGGGATCGCCAGCAGGCCGGCCAGGAATGAAAGCGAGACATATCCGACGTTGGTCCACACGACGACCGCCGACACCAGCGGCAGCGCCAGGGTGGGGTCGGAGAGCCACTCGACGCGGTGCCCCAGCAGGGTGGCGACGGCCCCGTCGGTGGGCGCCAGGATCCAGCGCCACAGCACCGCGATGGCCAGCGGGGCACAGATCCACGGCAGCACGTACAACGTGCGAAACAGCCCGGTGCCCGGTAGCCGGCGCGCCAGCATCGCGGCGGCCGCCAGCCCCAGCACCGTCTGGGCGGGCACCACGATCGCCACGAACACGGCTGTGACGATCAGCGAGCTGCCGAAGCCGGGGTCGGTCAGTACGGAGCGCCAGTTGGCCAGGCCCACGTAGCGCAGAGGTCCCAGCAAATCCCACCGGTACAGGCTGAGCCACACCACCACGAGGATGGGCAGCAGCAGGAACGCGGCCACACCGAACAGGCTGGGTGCCAGCAAGGCATAGCCCAGCGCGGTGGATCGACGGGTCACGTCGGGCATGGGTGTATTAAAGCGGGCGCCGGCGGGTTTTGTCGGCAGCGGTCGTTACGGTGGAGTCGTGAAACCGACCCGGGAGATCGATGCCGACTTCCTGGACCTGCCGCGCCACGAGTTGGCCGACGCCGCGCTGTCGGCGGCGAAGTCGGCCGGGGCCAGTCACGCCGACCTGCGGGTTCACCGCATCAGCACCGAGATCATCGCGCTGCGTGACGGCGAGCTCGAGACCGAGGTGGTCAGCCGCGAGGTCGGCCTGGCGGTGCGGGTGATCGTGGACGGCACCTGGGGTTTCGCCTCGCACACCGAGCTGGCGCCGGCCGTTGCGGCCGAGACCGCGCGCCGCGCGGTGCAGGTGGCGACCGCGCTGGCGGCGCTGAACCGCGAACGCGTCGAGCTGGCGCCCGAACCGGTGTATGCCGAGGCGACCTGGTGCTCGAGTTACCGGATCGACCCGTTCAGGATCCCCGCACCCGAGAAGGTCGCGGTGCTGCAGGAGTACTCCGGGCGGCTGCTCAGCGCCGACGGCGTCGACCATGTGTCAGCCTCTCTGAACGCCGTCAAGGAGCAGACCTTCTACGCCGACACCTTCGGGTCGTCGATCACCCAGCAGCGGGTGCGCGTGATGCCGTCGCTGGACGCGGTGACCGTCGACACCGCGGCGGGCAGCTTCGACTCGATGCGCACGCTGGCGCCGCCGATGGGCCGGGGCTGGGAGGCGCTGGCCGGCGACGATGTATGGAACTGGACCGATGAACTCGCCCAGCTGCCGGGGCTGCTGGCCGAGAAGGTCAAGGCGCCCAGCGTGTCGCCCGGGCCCACCGACCTGGTGATCGACCCGACCAACCTGTGGCTTACCATCCACGAATCCATCGGGCATGCAACCGAATACGACCGCGCCATCGGATACGAGGCCGCCTACGCCGGCACCTCGTTCGCGACGCCGGACAAGCTGGGCACCATGCGCTACGGGTCGCCGGTGATGAACGTGACCGCCGACCGCACCGTCAAACACGGTCTGGCCAGCGTGGGTTACGACGACGAGGGCGTTGCCGCGCAACGCTGGGACCTGGTGCGCGACGGGATATTCGTGGGCTACCAACTGGACCGGGTGTTCGCGCTGAGACTCGGGCGGGGGCAGGGGCAGGTCCGCTCCAACGGGTGTTCGTATGCCGACTCCCCGCACCATGTGCCGATCCAGCGGATGGCCAACGTGTCGCTGCAACCGGCCGTCGAGGACCTCGCCACCGCTGACCTGATCGGGCGCGTCGAGAACGGTATCTACATCGTCGGTGACAAGTCGTGGTCGATCGACATGCAGCGCTACAACTTTCAATTCACCGGCCAGCGGTTCTTCCGGATCCGCGACGGCCGCCTGGACGGGCAGCTGCGGGATGTTGCCTACCAGGCCACCACGACCGACTTCTGGGGTTCCATGGAAGCCGTTGGCGGTGCGTCGACGTGGCGGCTCGGTGGCGCGTTCAACTGCGGCAAGGCCCAGCCCGGACAGATCGCCGCGGTCAGCCACGGTTGCCCGTCGGCACTGTTCCGCGGCGTCAACGTGCTCAACACCCGCACGGAGGGCGGCCGGTGATCGCGCCGGCGACGATGCAGAGCGCAGCGATGCTGAGGAGTGGCGCCGATGATTAGCCCGCAACACGCTGTCAACATCGCGTTGAAGGAGGCGGTTCGGCTCGGGCGCGCCGATGAGACGATGGTGCTGCTCACCGAGCGGGTCGAGGCGACGTTGCGCTGGGCGGGGAATTCGATGACCACGAACGGGGTTTCGGTCAGCCGGCACCTGACCGTGATCTCCGTCGTGCGCACCGGGGAGAGCGCGTGCGTCGGCACGATCACGTCGGCCGAGGTGGACCCGGGGGTGATTTCCGGGCAGGTGGCCGCCTCCCAGGAAGCGGCGCGCTGCGCGCCGGAGGCCGGCGACGTCGCGCCCCTGATCACCGACGGCGGGGCGCCGTTCGACTGGGACGCGCCGGTACCGGGCACCGGCGTCGAGGTGTTCGCCGACCTCGCCGGGTCGCTGAGCCGCGGGTTCGGCGGCGCCGACGTGTTGTACGGGTTCGCCCACCACAGCGTCGCGACGACTTTTCTGGCGTCGTCGACGGGGCTGCGGCGGCGCTACACCCAGCCGACCGGCGCGGTGGAGATCAACGCCAAGCGTGGTGACGCCAGCGCCTGGGCGGGCATCGGCTCGGCCGACTTCGTCGACGTGCCCGTCGCCCTGCTGCTCGAGGAGCTGTCGACCAGGCTCGGATGGGCGCAGCGCCGGGTCGAGCTGTCCGCGGGACGCTACGAGACGATCATGCCCCCCTCAACGGTGGCCGACATGATGGTCTACCTGGCGTGGTCGATGACGGGCCGCGGCGCGCAGGAGGGCCGGACGGCTTTTTCGGCGCCCGGCGGTGGGACCCGGGTGGGGGAGCGGCTCACCGATCTGCCGTTGACGCTGTTCTCCGATCCGATGGCCCCCGGCTTGGCGTGCGCGCCGTTCGTCGCGGCGAGCAACTCCTCGGAGACGGTGTCGGTGTTCGACAACGGCATGGAGATCGGGCAGGTGGAATGGATCCGCGACGGGGTGATCAACGCGCTGGCCTACCCGCGGGCCACGGCCGCGAAGTTCGACGCCGACGTGGCCGTCGCCGCCGACAACCTGGTGATGACCGGCGGGTCGGCCGACCTCGCGGACATGATCGCGGCCACCGAGCGCGGACTGCTGCTGACCACGCTGTGGTACATCCGCGAGGTGGATCCCACTGCGCTGCTGCTCACCGGGCTGACCCGCGACGGGGTGTATCTGATCGAGGACGGTGAGGTGAGCGCGGCGGTCAACAACTTCCGGTTCAACGAGAGCCCGCTGGACCTGCTGCGGCGGGCCACCCAGGCCGGCGTCAGCGAGAAGACCCTGCCGCGGGAGTGGGGGGACTGGGCCACCCGGGCCGCGATGCCCTCGCTGCGGATACCGGACTTCCACATGTCATCGGTGAGCCAGGCGCAGTAGCCGATTGCCCCGCGGTCCGACGCGCTCCAGCGTGTGACCAATGACGGCCCCGGTTGCGCTCGGACACGGCCAGTTGACGCGGTTGGTGGCCCTGGCCCCGCCGTCCCTCGACGACGGCCGCATTGTGGCGCTGGTTCGCCGGGTGTGCGCGCGCACGCTGTCGCTGCCGCCGCTGCCCGCGGAAGTCGAGGTGAGCGAACCCGACTCGGAGGCCGACGCCGTCGTCGCCGAATTCGCCGAGCAGTTCAGCGCCGACGTCTCGGCGATCAACGGCGAGCAACGATCCCGGCTGTTGAAACAGTTGGGGGACCGTGCTTTCGGTGTCGTGGTGGCGATCTACATCGCCGATTTCGCCCCGCGGGTGCGCGCCGGTTTTGAGGCGCTCGGCATGGGCTCGGAGTACCTGGGCTGGGTGAACGACCCGGTAGCATGGGATCACAGCACCGATCCCGCCGATGTGGTGTTCAATGACTTTCTGCCCGCGGTGGCCTGGATGCGCGCGCTGGATCCCGTCACCTCCGAGGTGGTCCGGTTGCGCGGCGCGGCCCAGCACCACTGCCGGCTGTGCAAGTCGTTGCGCGAGAGCACCGCGCTCGCGGCCGGGGGCTCGGAGTCGCTGTATGAGGACATCGAGCGCTTCGCGACGTCGACGCAGCTGGACGCGCGTGCAAAAGCGGCGCTGCGGTACGCGGATGGGTTAATTTGGACGCCTGCGCGCCTCGCCGCCGACGATGTCGCCGAGGTGCGCTCTCGCTTCTCGGAGGTCGAGGCCGTCGAGCTCACCTTCGACACCATGCGCAATGCCAGCAACAAGGTCGCAGTGTCGTTGGGCGCCGACGCGGCGCGGGTCGAGCAGGGTACCGAGCACTATCTTCTCGACGCCGACGGCCGGACCGTGTTCAGCTGATTTCGGCGGTTCGGCTGTACGGGGAACCGCCGCGGTCCTAGGGTTAAGTTCTTGTCGCACTTGCGAGTTGAACCACCCGCGGTGGGTTGAAGCATTCTGCGACGCCTATTGGTTCAAATAATGACAACCATCCGTTCATGCGCCCGAAATCGAGTGTTAGCTCCGCTGCCCGCCGGCGTTTGGTTGCGGCCAGCTAAGATCGTGGCTTGGCACCGATGCCATCGGTGGCGTTGACTGTGCACGGCAGCGCCATCTGTTTGAGACGATGATCGGCCGCCGTGCGACTTCCGGTCGAGGGTCGAACGACTTTGGGCTTTGGCTGTGTTCGACGTGGAATACGCGCTGAAAGCGAGGTCGTTCCCGTGCAGAGAGGTTTTGACATGACAACCACTCGCTCACGCATACGTGCGTTGTCGGTGGGGGCTGCCGGCGCCGGATTCATGGCCCTGATGGTGGGCCAGGGCGTCGCTTCGGCACCGCACGCATGGGCGGGCTGCACATTGAGTGAGCAGGACGAGCAGTACATCAACCTGCTGGCGCAGAACAAGATGATCCACGGCACCGACTTCAACGACTGCCACATAGTCGCCGAAGGCAAGTGGTTCGCCACTCAGGTGCGTACCGCCTCCGATCCGCTGGCGACCGCCAAGTCCCTGGTCAAGATGGTGAACGACGGCACGCCGATGAACGCGGACCAGGCCGAGTACGAGGTTGAGGCGGCGATTTTCACCTACGCCCCCGACATGGTTCCCAAGATCAAGGACGAGTTCGCGCACCAGCCCCCGCCGCTGCAGGCCGCTCAGTAACCCGCTGAGAGGTTCCTTCGCCTGTGGCATCACGGGCAGGCGCGATGCGCGGGGTACGACGTCATCTCTGTGACGAACGAATGGCTTTGCCCACGTGGCGATTCCAGTCCGGCCTCCACCGGAATACCGACAGACTGCATGATTCCACGACACATAGTTCTGAGCTGGCGCCGCACGCCTGATCGGGTGTGAGCTGCATACGCAGGCGGGTTGATGTCGGCGGCATAATCGAAGCGATCGTAGCTAAATCAACTGTGGCAGAACATCTGTCGGCTTTTCGCCGCGGATGGCGTTCAGTCTTTCGGCGGCAGTGTGGAGGTTGGCGAGGATCTGCAGCGGGTCGTCGCAGTGCGCCCCGGTATTGACGGCATTGAGCGACTTTGGTATTGGTGAATCCCTGTTCACGAGCCGGGCCACTGAGTCTGGCAACTCGGGTGGACCTGCCTCGCATCAGCTTTCGGACTGTGCCACTGATATTGGTGCGCGGTGTGCTTCATCCGGTCAGTGCAAGGTCGCCTTCGTCTTCTTCGAGTTGCCAGCTACTGTAGAAGATGGTTCGTTGCACCATGCTGCCGTCGACGATGGAGTCCAGCCAGTGTTCGGCCTCAGCGCGGTCGGTGGTCACCATCAGAATGCTGCTGCTGTTCGGTGTCTGCACACCGTATTGGGTGATCAATCTACCTGTGCTGGGAATGCCCATGATCGACTCCGGTTGTTTCCTATTGGGGGCGTGAATGATTCGTCGTGGTCGTATCTGTCGACGGTAGGCGACTGCCGCCCGTTTGACACAGTTGTCAGGTGGGCGCGGTGGACCAGGGCTTCGGAGTCGATGATCAGCATGCTTTCGCCTTCCGGTCGGATCCAGCCGTGCTGAGTGAACTCGGTGAGGACTTTGTTGACCGCTTCGCGGGAGGCGCCGATCAGTTGGGCGATTTCTTCCTGGGTCAGGTTGTGGGTGACGTGCACCACACCGTTGTCCTGGGCGCCGAACCTTTGGGACAACCGGAGCAGTTCTTTGGCGACTCTGCCCGCGACATCGGTGAAAATCAGGTCGGACAGATCGTCTTCGGTGCGGCGTACGCGCCGAGCCAGCACGCGCAGCAGCCGCCCCGCGATCTCGGGGCGATCGGCGACCCATGCCCAAAAGGTGTTGCGGTGCATCGCGACGGCCTCCACGTCGGTGAGGGCGGTCGCGCTCGCCGAGCGCAGGCCGGGATCGATGATGGAGAGTTCACCAAACATGTCCGAGGGTCCCGCGATCGCGACAAGATGGTGACGACCATCCGATGCACGGCGGCCGAGCTTCACCTTGCCGGAGGTAACAATGTACAACTGATCGCCGCCCTCGCCTTCGCCGAAGATCGCCTGGTGGCGCGCGAAGTGTACGGCCGGGAGCTGCGTAGTCAACGTAGCGATTACGGCAGGATCGACCGCATGGAAGATCCCAGCCGGGGCCAATATCGCGGTCATCGCGCTGCCTGCTGGATCGCGGACGGTACCGAGGGTTGCCGCAGCACGATGGGAGGCAATGCCGTCAGCGGGTCGGTCGGCGTAAACCACCCACGGTGATCAGGGCGGTCATGCCCCAGCCAGCGCAGCTGAAAACTCAGCGTAAACGCACATGCAGATGGCGGCTGGCGCGGGGGCGGTTCGGCGGCGCTTAGAACATTCATAGTAATCCTGCACTTCGGAGCTCACCGGGACGTCCGGCCTGAGTGGCTGCCCGGTGAGGGCAGCGGGTCACCGCAGAAGTAGCCGCGGTCTGGCTGGCATCGCCCACCCCGGCGCGGTTACGCCACATGGTGTGGCGCTGGTGTGGTCTCCACCGCGTGTCGGTTCTCAACAACAGGTACCGGTGGTCAGCTGGTGCAGCGCCTCGGGCACCGAACTCGCCGTGGGCAGGGAGGTGGCGCAGTCGGTGAGCCGAAGCACCCGGTTCACGGTGCGGCTGGGAACTATGGCCCAGGGCACCGCGGTAACTCGGCAGGCGTCATCGAGGGCGATCAACGTCAAGATAGCCCGCGCAGCAAAGAATTTGACGCCGCTCAGGTCGAGGATCAACGGATTGCCGACCAGTATTGGGCGACTTGCGAATTCGCGGACGCGGTCGCTGTCTGCGGCGTCGACTTCGCCGCTGATCGTCACCACCGTGGTCTGGTGGCGGCCGTGTTCCCGCATTCTTACTCGGTCGCCGTTGCCGATCGAGTCGTCGCGACCGGCGCAAAGGGTCTCAGTACTGCGGATGCGGGTTTGATGAATTTTCATGGTGTTTGGTGTGCTCGTTTCGGTCATGCCACGACGGACTGTAGTCCGTTTTCGACTCGGAGCTCCGGTTCAGCGCCACCAGTTACTGGCGTCCCGGTGGCGATGGCGGCGCAGCGTCGAAGCGGTCGACAACCCGTGAGCCGGTGCGGATGTCAGTCGCGACCGCATTGAGCAGTCCGCGCGGGATCGATCGCTTGACGTCGACGTCGACGTCGACGTCCGCGACGGATATAGCACGATTTGCAGACTCAGGATGAGTGAGCAAATGAGCGCGTTGCCCGCGGATTTCCAGGGTGACAAGAATTCAGATCAAGATATGGGCGGTTGGCTTCGCCTTTGCGATGCCACGGCCGATAAGGCGGTGGCATCAGTCCCAGACCGGCTGTGTGCTCAGCGCTCCCTATGTAACACGCTGATCCGAGCCTTGTCAATGCGCCGCGTTGATTCATTCACATGCCCCGCGTAGCCGTCTTCGTTGACTCATCTGATCCTGATTTTTCAGCCGGGTTTGTCATGACCTTGTTTGGTGGTCGGGTTGGTGGTGGCTGCGCTGTTGGATTGGCTGATTGCGATCGAAAGCTTCTGGGCGGTAGCGCAAGCGGCGTTGCGCAGGTGCCGACGCCGGCGGTGACGCACCAGCCGGGCGGCGACGTTGAAAAACGCCGGACGCAGTCGTTTGCCGCGCACTCGGCGGACTGCGCGGGGCAGTGCCAGGGCGCGCAGCCATCACCCGACGTTGTGCACCGGCGCGGCGGCCTGCCGGTACAGCCAGTCACCGAAGAACGGTTGCACGGGGGCGTGGATCATCCCGAAGTCGTTTTTGAGCGCCCGAATGGTGTCTTCGGGGACACCGCCGCGCAGCCGGTGATGGGCCTCGACGTTGGTGATGATCGCGCGCCGCAGCTGCGAGCGATCAAGATCGTCGAAGGCCAGCTGCTCACCGCACCGTTTGGGTCGGCGGCGCACGATCAGCCGCACAACGCCCCACTTCCGCGCTGGGACGCGGCCCTCAATCCATAGCCGGCTGGAAAATCAGAGTCTGAAATGACCTTCCGGGCCTGAACCTCGCATCAATACCGTTCAACGTTGACGCTGCTTCGTCAATTCGATTGGTTGGGTCTCGAGTTCGAACACGGCATGCGCGACGACATCGGACGGCAGGGCGACACGCGCGGCCGCGGTTCCCTGACCGGGGCCGTCGAGTTGTCAATATCCGCGCGGCGCCGAAGCAGGGGCTCATCGATACCAAAGTCGCGGTCTGGTTGGCGCGCTGCCGCAGGAGTCGATTTCGAGGCTTCGTCTGTTCGGCCCGATCCGGGAATCCCAGCGCTCCCGCGCGACGTCTCTCTCGGTGCGGCTTTCCCTGTCTTTCGCGCTGATCATCAGGAGCGTATCGACACGTGACACATCGCCCGGCGCCGCGGCTGTCGTCACACTCGCGAGTGCGTGGTCGGGATCGAGGTGGAATGGGACGACCGGCAACACAATCGTATCGCCGCCATTATCAAGAACTTCGGCCGTGTGGGGCGGATGTCCGCGGCGTGCGTCAAGTTGGACGGTACTTCCGGCGGTGACGAGTTCAGCAGGCGCTGTTGCCCATTCGCTGAGTAGTGTACGCCACACGACTACCTGCGCCGGCGGCTGATGGAACAGCTTCGACGGCGGCCAGCCCGGGGCTGACTGCGTGACACCACGGTGGCGCGGTCCGGTCGGGGTCCGCCGGACGCATGCGCGGGGGCCGCCGTTCCCGACCGGCGCGGCGCATGCTGGCGGATCGGCCGCTATTGGCGCATCATCACGCTATGAGACGCGAAGTGGGCGCCGAGATCGAAGTCGAAATCACCGAGCCCACAACGCTGGAGTTTCAGATTGCGGTGGCTCCGCATCCGGGCACCGAAGTGCGCGAGTCGCTGCACTTCGTCCTGAACGGTCGGCCCGTCGAGCCCTTGGAAGTCAGCGGCGCACATGGCAACCGCATCCACAAGTTTGACGCGGCGGTGGGCGCATTGAGAGTCGACTACGCGGCGACGATCGTGGGTCAGACCGATCCGGCTCCGGTGACCGATTACGACCTTTCGATGTACCTGCGCCCCAGCCGCTACGCCGAAGCCGACAAGTTCTATGGCTTCGCCGCAACAGAGTTCGGCACCTACGGCGATTCGGCGACGCTGTTGGAGAATGTGAGTTCGTGGGTCGGCACCAGGTTGAACTATGTTCCCGGCTCAAGCGATCCGATCGATGGGGCGGTGGATACGTTGCTCGCCGGCGAAGGTGTGTGCCGCGACTTCGCGCATCTGGTGGTGGCGCTGCTGCGTGCGGTCAAGGTCCCGGCCCGCCTTGTGTCGGTGTATGCGCCTGGCGTGTATCCGATGGACTTTCACGCGGTGGCTGAGGCATACGTCAAGGGGCAATGGCGGGTGGTCGATGCGACGCTACTGGCGCCCCGGCAAACCCTGGTCCGCATAGCCACCGGTCGTGACGCCTCCGACACCGCGTTTCTCGATAATCACAAGGGCCAGATCGAGCTCAAGCGACTGGTTGTCAGCGCGGTCGTCGACGGGGACTTGCCTTCGGACTCGATCGACCAACTCGTTTCGATCCGCTGAAAGCGGAGCTCCCAAACCACGGATGCGCCGCCCCGGGTGTCTTTGCCGGTCCGGCTCGGGGCGCTCGTGGTTCACAGGTGCCACGACGGTCGGTCTGTCGCAGCAGATGATCGAACATCGGGGCGGGTGTCTAAGTGGTCATGCCGGTGCCCGGCGCTGCGCGAGGATCCGATGCGCCAGAACGAGATACGCACGCGCGACAAGTGGCCAAGCCATGTCCGGCGCTAATCTTCTGGCTTCGGCCGCCATGGCACCGGCGAGGCGTGGCTCGGTCAGCACCCGGCGCAGGGCATGAGCGAGCGCATCCGGATCGTCGTGCGCGACGACAATGCCGGCCCCGGTAGCGAGTAGCTCGACGGCGTGCGGGAAGGCGGTGGCCACGACTGGGCGGCCGCTCGCGACGGCGTCGACCAGAGCAGTGGAGGTCACCTGATCGGCCGAGTCGTAGGGCACGACGACGACCGCCGCCGACTGGACGAGGGCGGTCAGCATCGGAACGTTGCGGTAATCTGCGTCGAAGCACACCGAGTCCGAGACACCGCTGCGCAGTGCCTGTTCTATCCGGGCATTGCGGTATGCCTCGCCGTCGGCGGCCAGCACCTTCGGATGCGTTGGGCCCGCGACCAGGTACCGTGGCCGGCCGGGAAGATCATTGAGCGAACCCATCGCGTCGATCACGCGCTCAATACCCTTGCCCGGCCCCAGCAAACCCCGGGTCAACACGATGGGTCGGCCGCTCCGCACGCACGGGGCTTTCGTCGGGACGGTTGCGCCGTGGGGGATGGTGGTGACTTTGCGGCGGTCGATGTCGAAGCATCCACGTAGCCGTTGGCCGGCCGCCCCCGACATCACGATCACCTGGTCCACCCGCGAAGCGACGGCCTCGAATGCCGAACGCTGCCGTCGCGTAGGGTCTTTGAGGACGGTATGAGCGATCAAGAGCGATGGCACATGCAGTCGTTCGATGACCCCCACGACTTCGTCTTGTTCCATGCCTCCGTAGCTGTCGTGCTCGTGCTGGATGACGGCGATGTCGCTCCGATTCAGCAATTCGGCGCAGGTTGTCACCGATGCCGCTGAGCCGTCGACCATCTCTCCGATGACCCGAGTGCTCGAAGACCGCGGGCCGTCGGACACCCGCACAACGCTGACGTCGGCGCCATTGGTGTTCAAGCCGTGGGCCAGACCGGCGCTGAACGCCGCCAACCCGGATGGTGTCGGTGGATAGGTACCCAGAATGCAGAAACTCGGCTCGTCGGAAAGCCCCTGCTCTCCAGCGCAATCCGACGGCGATGGAGATCTTAGCGAGGCGGTCAAGGTGATCCCAACTAGAGGTGGTCACCTGCGTTCCCGGCGTGAGCGGTTGCTCATTGCGATCAGTTGCGTAACGCTGACTCAGCCCGGGCTGCCTGGATTTCCAACTTAATCGAGGATACACCCCAAGGCGTCGGTGCGGGCCTGAAGAAACCCCACCAGCTCCTGGCCGTCGGGTACAGTCGGGGCACCGGGACCAACCAGGCCCCCATGATGAAGGGGCCGGCGATGTCCGACAGGTCTCCCCGACAAGCCATGAGCAAGAAG
>NZ_JBMIOP010000128.1:0-24892 GCF_049197365.1 Mycobacterium sp. THU-M104 | reverse complement strand
CGCCGGAATCTCCGGATCGTCCACCGGCAGGCCATAGCCCACCTCGATCCAGGTGTCCTTGGAGTGGTGACACGAGACGTCGACGGACTCGATCGTGGTGACGTTCTCGATCTCTGCCACATCGGCCGAGCACACCACGCCCAGAATCTGATTCAGGCCCGGGTTCATCCCGGTGCCGTAGAACAACGTCAGCACGTCGGGTCGGGCGGCGATGATCTCCTCGATGCTGCCGGTCGCCTTCACCCCGACGGGCCCGATGCCGGCCAGCTCACCGACGTCCCGGCCGACCTTGTCCGGCGAATAGCAGTGTACGCCAATCAGTTCCAGGTCCGGCTGGTGTTGCAGCCGCTTGATCATCTCCTTGCCGACGTTGCCGGTGGCCACCTGGAACACGCGGACCGGTCGAGCGGGTGCATTCATTCGGCGTCAGTCTTCCTGGTAGAACTGCTTGGCCCACGTTCGGATGGCCGTGAAGCCCTCGTACTCGTCGGTGGCCAGCGCCGGCGGATCCGAATAGCGCTGGTGCTGCCAGATCTGGATGTCCTGGGTGAACTGACGGATCACCTCCTGCCCGAATTCGCACGCCTTCCGCTCGGCCCGCGCCGGATCCTTGCCCGCGCCGGCCCCCGGGCGGCCGATATAGACCATGAACCGGACATCGGAGGTGAACTCGTCGACGGGGGTGATCGCCGAGATCGTCCGGTTGTCGACCATCCCCCAGCTCTTGGTCACCGCGATTCCCAAACCGCCGTTGACGGCGCGCACGCCGCTGTTGACGTCCTCGATCCTCTGGCCGTCGTCGCCCTCGAAGGTGATGGTGAAGTCGACGTAGGACACCGCGTCGCCGAAGTCGTGGCGGGTGAAAACCGGCACGATGGGGGTATTGTGCACGAACTTGAAATGCGCGAAGTCGACCCCGTTTTCGAGCACGTACTGCGGATGCATCTCCAGACTCCCGCGGTACAGGCGCTGTTGGGGGTAGTAGTCGGCGGCGCTGCTGCCGTCGTCGAACGCGGCGAAGACGTCGGGCGCGTCGAAGTAGGGTTCGCGGCGAGCCACGTCGTGCCAGATGTAGACCGAGTCGTTGCGTTCCACCACCGGGTAGATGCGGATCCGCCGGCCACGGTTGGGGTGCTCCTGGTACGGGATGCACACGTTGCGACCCTGCTGATTCCACTGCCACCCGTGGAACGGGCACTGCAACACCTCGCCGACGACCTTCCCGCCGTACCCCAGGTGCGCGCCGAGGTGTTCGCAGTAGGCGTTCATCACGGTGATCTGGCCGGAATCGGTCCGCCAAGCGACCAACTCCTGGCCGAAATACTTCATCGTGTGGACGTCCCCGACGTCGATCTCGTCGGACCAGGCGACTTGGAACCATCCCGTCGGTCTCATCGACAGCGACGGCTTAGCCATCCGATCGGACCATCTGAGCTGCCCTCCTCGCGTACGAATGATAGGGGGCACACACGAGAAATCAAAGTACCCTCTATGAAACTTTCAGGGGTCTCAGTAGGCTCGGCGCTGTGACAGGCACCGGTGTGGCGGGCCGACGTCCCAACCGCCGCGGCCAGGCGACCCGCGAGAGCATGCTGGAGGCCGCGCTGACGTCACTGGCCTCCGGAGATCCGGGCTCGGTGTCGGCCAACCGGATCGCCAAGGAGATCGGCGCCACCTGGGGCGCGGTGCAGTACCAGTTCGGCGACACCGACGGATTCTGGGCCGCCGTGCTGCACCGCACCGCCGAGCGACGTGCCGCGACAATCTCGACGCTGGCCACGCCCACGCAGCCCGAGGTGCCCCTGCGCGAACGCGTCGGCGCCATCATCGACACCCTCTACCGGGGGCTCGCATCGCCGGATTCGCGGGCGATCGAAAACCTGCGGGCCGCGCTGCCCCGAGACCCGAAGGAGCTCGAACGCCTCTACCCGCGCACCGCGGCCGAGCTGTTCTCCTGGGGCAAGAGTTGGCTGAAGACCTGCCAGAACGCCTTCGCCGGGCTCGGCGTCGACCCCGAACGGGTCCAGGAGGTGGCCGCCCTCATCCCCGGCGCAGTGCGCGGCCTGGTGTCCGAGCGTCAGCTGGGCTCGTATGCCGATCTCAACATGGCACGGCGGGGTCTGACCAACGCGTTGGTCGCCTATCTGGAACAGTCCCGGATGGAATGAACAACAGCGACACCACCATCCGCGAAGCGACGCCGAGCGATTTCACCCGCGTCGCAGACATGCACTACCCGGCGTGGCGCCGATCCTGGGCCGGGATCCTCACCGCACCACTGCTCGACATCCTCGGCCCCGCCCGACGCTGGGCGGCCGACATCTACCCCCAGAACCTGGGCCGGCCCGGGTGGAGCATGTGGGTCGCCGAGTCCGGAGACCGGGTGGTGGGCGTGACGATCCTCGGGCCCGACACTGCCGATCCCGATCACCTCCAGATCGACGCGCTCTACATCGACGAGAACTGTCAGCGCCGCGGCCTCGGCGGCCATCTGCTCGACACGGCGCTGAGCGCGCTCCCCCCGGCCGACGCGGTGTTGTGGTGCGCAGAACGAAATGGCAAGGCGCGCCGCTTCTACGAGAAAAAGGACTTCCGGCTCGACGGCCGCACCCTCGACTGGGAGCCGCTTCCCGGGGTGCGGGTGCCGCACGTGGGCTACACGCTCAGGCGTCGATGACGACACACAGGGACGACACACAGGGACGACACACAGGGACGACGCACAGGGACGACGCACAGGGACGACGCACAGGGACGCGATCGCCGCGCGGGCCGACGGTGTGTCGTTACCCGGCCTCGGCGCGCTGCTTGAGTCGCTGCAGGGTGAGCCGAATGTGCTCGGCGTTGGCCGCCGCCCGGTCGGGCACGCCGGTGGCCTTCCCGGCCAGCTTGCGGAACCAGCCGGGACGGCGGTCCCAGGTGCTCTCGGTGACCAGGCAGCCGGCGCCGTCCGCGACGATGTCGTACTGCCATCGGGCGATCGGCAACACCGTGTGGGTCACTTCGAACGCGAACTGGCGACCCGGTTCGGCGTCGGTAACCGTGCATCGGGTGCTCCAGCGGCGGCTGGCGCTCGCGTTGTGACCGGTGAACACGGCACCCGGCCGCACCCCGCGACCCCCGGGGTCCCCCTTGCGCCATTCCATCGCCACCGCCTCCTCGGCTAGGGCGGCCAGCGTCGGCAAGTCGGTGAGCAACCCGTAGACCACCTCGGGCGAGGCGTCGACGCGCACGGTGCCTGTCGCGGAGGGACCTGTCGCGGAGGGACCTGTCGCCAAGGGTCTTGTGGGCTCGCTCATCGCCCGATCATATCGGTGCGGCCCCGCGCAGATGCTCGAAGATCAGCGACGTCTGGGTCCCCGCGACGTCGGCGTCGGCGTTGAGGTTGTCCACCACGAAGGAGCGCAGGTCCTCGGTGTCGCGGGCGGCGACATGCAGCAGGAAGTCGTCGGCGCCGGCCAGGAAGTAGACGTCGCGCACCTGCGGCTTACTGCTGATCCGGTGGATGAAGCTGCGGATCTTGCCGCGCGCATGGGACTGCAGGCTGACCGAGATCATCGCCTGAAGCGGCAGTCCCACGGCCACCGGGTCGATGTCGGCGTAGAAACCCCGGATGACGCCGAGCTCCACCAACCGCCGGACGCGGCCGTGGCACGTCGACGCGGCGATTCCGACCGTCTCGGCAAGTGCGGTATTGGTGATGCGGGCATCGGCGTGCAGCAAGGTCAGGATTTTGCGGTCCACGTCGTCGAGGTCGGCGGGTCGAACATCCTTCGGCGGGCCACCCCGTTCGCGGCCCAATACAGTTTTTTCCGCACCCATCGAGCTATATTATCGAATCATTGCCGCCCTGTTTGCTAAGCACTCGAACTTTCTTCACACTTGGAGCAGTCAGTCCGAAATTCGTGCCAGGGGGCGAATATGCGCGTCGGAGTTCCGACGGAGACCAAGAACAACGAGTTCAGGGTGGCCATCACCCCAGCCGGTGTCACCGAACTGACCCACCGCGGCCACAAGGTGCTTGTGCAGGCCGGCGCCGGCGAGGGTTCCGCGATCGCCGACGCGAAATTCAAGACGGCCGGCGCGCAACTCGCGGACACCGCCGAACAGGTGTGGGCCGAGACGGACCTGGTGCTCAAGGTCAAGGAACCGCTGCCCGCGGAGTACGGCTTCCTGCGGCGGGACCAGGTGCTCTTCACCTACCTTCACCTGGCCGCGTCCCACTCCTGCACCGATGCGCTGCTGGCCTCCGGCACGACGTCGATCGCCTACGAGACGGTCCAGACCGCCGACGGCGCACTGCCTCTGCTGGCGCCGATGAGCGAGGTCGCCGGGCGTCTGTCGGCTCAAGTCGGCGCCTATCACCTGATGCGGACCCAGGGCGGTCGCGGCGTGCTGATGGGTGGGGTGCCCGGCGTCAAGGCCGCCGACGTCGTGGTGATCGGCGCCGGCACCGCCGGCTACAACGCCGCTCGCATCGCCGGCGGCATGGGCGCCTCCGTCCGCGTCCTGGACGTCGACGTCAACAAGCTGCGGCTGCTCGACGGGGAGTTCGGCGGCCACCTCAGCACCCGGCACTCCTCGAAGTACGAGCTGTACGGAGCAGTCAAGCGCGCCGACCTGGTGATCGGGGCCGTCCTGGTACCCGGCGCCAAGGCACCCAAGCTGATCCCGAACTCGCTTGTCGCACAGATGAAGCCGGGCGCCGTGCTGGTGGACATCTCCATCGACCAGGGCGGCTGCTTCGAGGACTCACGCCCGACCACCCACGACAGCCCTACGTTCCCCGTGCACGGCACGGTGTTCTACTGCGTGGCCAACATGCCCAGCGCGGTGCCCAAGACATCGACCTATGCGCTCACCAACGCCACGATGCCGTATGCGCTCCGGCTCGCCGACCAGGGTTGGCGGGTGGCATGCCGGTCAGACCCGGCTCTGGCCAAAGGGCTTTCGACGCACGATGGCGCGCTGCTGTCCGAACGGGTGGCAGCCGACCTGGGCCTGCCGTACACCGAGCCGGCGAGCGTACTCGCCTGATGCCGGCTAGAATTCTGTACACGACGACGCTGCCGCTCGCCGGGGTACGGGCCAAACCTGTCAAACCTGTCAAACCTGTCAAACCTCGTCGATGAAGCGGTGCGGACGCACCAGCGGATCGAGGTGACTCCGCAAGGGCGCCGGGCCGCGGTGGTCCCCAGCGATCAGGAACTCATGCGTGAAGCCCGGAGGGGCGAGGCTGAAAACGGTGAGCTCTTCTCACTCGAGGAGGTAACGGCGGAGCTGCGCCCCGCCGGCCGGCTGCCGCGGTGAGCTACCGCGTCGAATTGACGGGGGCGGCAAAGAGGGCGCTGACCGAGCTGTTGCCCGAAAATCAGTTGCCTTCGCCTGCTGGGAGTTCATCGGAGGCCCGCTGGCGGAGAATCCCCATCAAAGTGGGTAAGGCTTCGCGGTCAGTTGGATGGCCGGTTCGCGGCGCGTCGAGGCGAATTTCGCTTGCTTTGTCCGATTTTCGAGGACAGAGTCGTCTTCCGCGTGATCCACATCGCGCATCGTCGTGCCGTTTATCGATGACGCAATGCTGTCGAGTTCCGCACGCTGTCGCCGCACGCGGTTTTTGTCCACAGGGCCACCGCGTCGGGGGATGGTGACCGCTCACGCTGACTGAACGCCCGGACTCGGGGGCGTCGACGGAGCCGTGCCGGGGGCTTTGGGGCCCCTGCTGGGCAGGGCAGGCACTGCGATGGAGCCGTACTGGGGGCAGTAGGCCTGGATCGCGGCTCCCGTGAAGTAGGCGGCGTTGAGCGGCGGCCAGCTGGTGGCGCTGATGACCCGGGTGATCAGGTCCGCGTTGCTGGTGTCGGGGTTGTTGTCGAGCATGGCGCAGACGACGGTTTTGGCGACCCGGATTGCCTGATCGGTTGCGCCGTAATTCATTCCGGAGGTGTCGAGGTTGGCAATGAATGCGTCGTCGGTGGCGTCCGCGCGGGCCGGTGCGGCGAACGCGACGGAAAAGACTATCAACGCGATGGCTCGCACCACCATGACACCTCCTCGTAGTCGAATTCCGCGGCGTCCGGTGGCTGGCACTGGAGAGTAGCGACGAGAACTACCCGGAGTTTTAACCGGCCTCGGAAGTGGGTCGCCGCGACGGTGGTGTGATCTCGCCGGGAGCTGCCAGCTGTTGCGTTCGCACGCGCCGGGCCTGCCGCTGGAGGCCGTAGGCCCGATCTTTCATGCAATTCCGCGTCTGCTGCGGAGAGTAGCCCTCCCCGCTGGTGAACACGATCAGCGCGGAGAAAGGTGCCCCGGTGATCGCCGGGGCGAGGCTGCATGCGGGCAAGGCAACGGGCTGCGAGTTAGCGATCGAGTCACCAGGTAGCGGCGCGCTCTTGCTCGGTGCTGGGCGGTTAGGATCGGTTCGCCAGTGCTCGCCACGACGTGGTTTAGGCGAAAAACAAGGAAGAATGCTGGGTGCCGAACGACCAGATCCTTTGTTGCGGCTGGACGCCACAGCGGAGGCGATCTCGGGCCTGCGTGATGTTTTCGCCGCCGAAGAGCCGGTAGGTAATGTCTTGGCGCGGATTGCCCAGATCGCTTTGAGGGCGATTCCCGACGCCGATGCCGTCAGTATCACGGTGATCAGCGACGGCAGCGCCTGCAGCACTCAGGTGAGCACTGATGAGCGGATCATGGCCTTGGATCGCGTTCAGCAGGAGTTCGGGCGAGGGCCGTGCATGCAAGCGGCTCAGCAGCGTCGACCCGTCCGTGTGGAGATTTCCGCCGCGGATGGGGATCGATGGCCAGAATTCGCTGCGCAGGCGAAAAAGCTTGGTGTTCGGGCCTGCTTGTCGGCGCCGTTGCTCGTCGATGACGCCGAACCCGAACTTGTTGGTTCGCTTAATGTTTACAGCTATACCGCGTCGGCGTTCGACCCGTTCGACGAGGGACTGGTCCGGCTGTATACGGTCACGGCCGGCCAAGCGATCATCAACGCCCGCCGGTGGCAAAAGACTCGGGACACCGTGGTCAGCCTGGAACGCGCGTTGACCTCGCGGGCCGAAATCGATCGAGCAAAAGGGGCGCTGATGGCCATCCACGGTTGCGACGCCGACGAGGCGTTTCAGCGGCTCGTCAGGGGATCGCAGGAGCAAAACGTCAAATTGCACGAGGTTGCTCGACAGCTGCTGGGACGGCTTCGCCGACCCGGGGAGTAGATCGCAAGTGGTCCGGGGGTTGTGGGTCGGGCGATGGCAGCGTCGCCAGAGCCGTCGGTCAGATAGCCGTCGGTCAGATGTGTGGCGGTTGACGGGTCACGCGGGTCGCTGGGACGGTTGGGGCGACCAATCGTCAGCGCTTCCAGCGCACTGGCCCGATCCATAGCGCAGAGCGGTTGGCTTGGGGGTTGCGGTGGTGGGTGACTGTGACTTGCGTTGTGGCCGTGTCGATGTGGGCGGGATGTTTCTGGTCGTAAATGGCCCGGCGCTGCGGGTCACGCAGTCGCGCGTACGCGGCTAGAACCTGCCGAAGCTGGGTTTCTGCATCAGCGGGCGAGCCCGCATAGTGGGTGTCGGGGTGAAGGGCGCGGAGCTTCACCCGGAAGGCGTGAGTGATTTCAGTGGGGGTTGCTGTAGGTGTCACGCCCAGCACTGCATAAAGGTCGGCGGGATCGGCACTCTGGTTCATCACTGGCGGGTTCATCACTGGCGGGTTCATCACTGGCGGGTTCATCACTGGCGTCGTTGGTCGAAGATGAGAGCGTGGGGTGCATGCCGGGGGTGTATCGGCCCGTCAACACTCCGAAACTTCCGGGGGAAAACTTCCGGGGGCTGCTGGCGTGATGTGGCTCCGGTGGGCGCGGCCCGCCGCCCCACAGGAGGGGGAGCGGCGGGCCACATCACACGGGCCACACCACATTAAGCGGTATTCACGTATCGCCCAGTGCTGTTTGGCGTGCCACGTCGGTGGCGGTGCGCGCGTAGGTCAGTACCCGCGTCGTGCGCGTGGTGAGGTCGCTGTGGACGGCACGCGAATCGCTGCCCGCTTGTTTGGTCATCGGTCAGGGCATCACCTCCGTTCGGCAAACGCCAGCGGTCAGGTACGGGTTGTGCACGGAGGAGACCGCTGGGTGGGCCACACCGGATCCTGACGCCGCCGGATGGATCCCTGTCTGTTGCCGAGAGGTGCCCCGCAGGGTCGGTCGAAGGTTGTGGTGAGGCAGGCGACCTGGGTGGGGCGTGGCCGTGCGGCGGGCGCTTCGACGCAAGCCCCGGCGAACGGGTACTCGGCCAACGCCGTTTCGCGCTGGACGCGCATCCATTCGGCGCCCACGATCGCCTCGGCCTCTTCGAGCAATGCCTCCGTTAGCGTGTCGGTGGTCATCTTTTTGTCACCCCCTTCGCTTGCGCGCCGCTGCCAGAGCGGTCAAGCGTTGATCGCCGTCTTTTGGCCGTCGTGACGAATCTCGATGCGCCGCGGCTTGGCCTTCTCAGCCACCGGGATCGTTAGCCGTAATACACCATCGTGGTAGTTGGCTTCGATCTTGTCGGTGTCGAGGTTTTCGCCGAGGAAAAGCTGGCGGTGGAACACGCCGCGTTGGCGTTCGGCGGACAGCATCTCCCGGTTTTGGTCTAGGCTTGGGCGCTCGGCACGCACGGTGAGCATGTTGCGCTCCACGTCGAGATCCAGCGAATCCGCGTTTACGCCAGGCAGATCGAATTCGACGATGAAGTTGTCGCCGTCTCGCCAGGCATCCATGGGCATCGCCGCCGGCCGGGCGGCGGTGCCGAAGACCTGTTGGGTCCAGCGGTCGAGATCGCGGAACGGATCTGTACGCATCAATGCCATGATTTCAACCCCCGATCAGGGACAGGATCTATGTCTACGGACATAGTTTTTTGATAGCACTAGATGTATATTTACGCAAGTCCCAGTGAGAATCTTTTCCGAGGAGAAACCGTTGGCCGACGACTCGACAGCCCGATCCGCGCGCGGTCTCTACGGCATCTCGGTGACCTCCGAGCTGTCCGGGATCGCCCCCCAGACGCTGCGGCTCTATGAGCGGCGTGGACTGCTGAGCCCGTCGCGCACCGAAGGGGGCACCCGCCGCTACAGCGACGAGGATCTCCAACGCCTGCAGCGCATCACCGAATTGGTCGACCAAGGCATCAACCTCGCCGGCATTGCCCAGATCCTGGACCTGGAAACAAAAAATAACCAACTGTTATCCGACTACACCCAGCTCGAGCTGCTGAACGCCAAACTGAAAGTCAGCCGCCGGCCGGCGGCCGGTCGCAGGGTGTATCGGGAAGAAAGAAGGGAGGGGTCATGAAGGACATCGAGCACAGGCTTCTGCCCGACGACGCACCCGAGGCGGATGTGATCGAACAGCGTCTTGTCGTCGATGCTGACGGCGAACCCGGGCTGGACACGAGCCAGCTCGACACACTTCGTGATCGGCACGTCGACGAGGCCGACGTGATCGATCAAGCCACCGTCGTGCCCGCCCTGGAGGAAATGATCGAGACGCTACGCAGCACGTCGGCCGTTCGGCTGCACTAGGTTAGGCATTCCCGGCGGTAAGGTCGCGCAGCCATTGCGGCTGGGTGCTGGCGCGCTCGCTCACAGCAAATAAGTTTCCCCAGGTGGCACGCGCAACAGCGACGGCGGCGTTGTCGACGTGCTCGGCATGCTGGTCTTCGGCGATGGCGACCAGCGCGTCCGCCAGGTTGACCGGATTAATCCCGTGTCGCTTCGCGGTGTACATCAGTTCGACGAATGCTTGGTCGACGCGGTAGCGCCGCAGGGTGACCAGGACTCCTTCGGCGCTATCGAGAATTCGCGCGCCGGTGCGGCGCGAGTCGCGAGGCCGACGTGGATACTCGGCCATGGCTGATCATCTCCTCTCCAAGGAGAAACGGCTGTAGGTGGGTGGTGCTGGCCGTGGACACCACCCACCGACTGCTCAGGCGATGGCCTTCTGTTTGAGGCCGGTCGTAATCGCGATCTTGCGCGGCTTGGCCTGCTCGGCCACCGGAACCGTCAGCCGCAGCACCCCGTCGGTGTAGCTGGCGCCGATGTGCTCGGTATCGAGCTGGTCACCGAGCAACAGCTGCCGGCTGAACACCCCGTGCGGACGCTCCGCGGCCACCCAGTCACGGCCCTCATCGCCTACGTAGGGCCGCTCGGCGCGCACCATCAGCGTGCCCTGGTCGGCCGTAACGTCGATCGAGCCGGGATCGACGCCGGGCAAGTCAAGCTCCACGACGAACTTGTCGCCATCACGCCAGACATCGATCGGCATCACCGCCGGCCGCGCGGCGGTACCAACGGCATTCCCCCACAGTTGGGTGAGTCGGTCGAGATCACGGAAGAGCGGCTCAAACCCCAACATTGTCACCACCTCCTGTTCGCTGGTCGATTATCTACTTCATTCGATACAGATAATCTATGTACTCGAGATCATATTCCCGCGTCCCCGCTAGACCCCGCGTCCCGGCTAGGCCAGCAGGCCGGAGATGATGTCGGCCGCCGGTCCGGCTTGCGCATGCTGGAACGACGCTCCGGCCCACAACGGAAATCCGTTCGGGTCCTCGATGGCCGCGGCAGCTTCCCGGATCGGCGAGGTCATCTGGTTGACCTCCGGGTAGCCCAGCGGCGCCACGTTGTCGAGCATCCGGGTGAAATCGTTTTCCAGCCCGCGCGCATAGCGTCCCGAGAACGCCCGTGTCACAACGGTGGTGGCGAACAGCGGGTTCTTCATGGCCGTGCGGTGCGCGGGGTTGGTGCCCGCCTCGTCGGCCAGCAGCAATGCGGTGCCGACCTGCGCGGCCACCGCCCCCCGGGTCAACGCGTCGGCGACGTCGCGCGCGGTACCGAGGCCACCGGCCGCGATGAGCGGTACGTCGTGCGCACTGCGGATCCGGGCGAGCAACTGGTGCAGCGACTCGTTCGCGGGCTCCCTGTCGGGGGCGAACGTGCCGCGGTGTCCGCCGGCGGCCGGTCCCTGGACGACCAGGCTGTCTGCGCCGGCAGCGACGGCCACACCGGCCTCATAGGCCGAGGTCACTGTGACCATCACCAGCAGTCCCAGCGCCCCCAACCGGTGGACGACGTCGGGCGACGGCACGCCGAAGGTGAAGGAAACCAGCTCGGGGCGCACATCGGCCACCACCTCGAGCTTGCGCTCCCAATCGTCGTCGTCGCCGTACTCGGGCCGGCCGACCTCGACCTGATAATGATCGGCGATCTCGACGAGTTCATCCGCGTAGTACTCCAGCTGCAGCCAATCGGCGACGCTGGGTTGGGGCACGAACAGGTTGACGCCGAGCGGGCCGGTGGTCGCCGCGCGCGCCGCTGCGATGTCAGCGGCGAACTGCTCGGCGGTGCGGTGCCCGCCCGGGATGAAACCCAGCCCTCCCGCGTTGGACACCGCGGCGGCCAGCGCCGGGGTCCCGGGACCGCCGGCCATCGGCGCACCCACGATGGGAACCGCGATGTCCCAAAAGCCCAGTACCATCTGCGCTAATTTACCATCGCCCGAAGTTGTTGGGGCAGATAGCGTTTCGAGGTATACGGACCGACAACAGCGGCGCCGTACCGTTGGCTCAGCAGCTTGCGGGCCACTGCGTTGACCTCCTCGAGCTCCACCTCGTCGATCCGCCGCAGCGTGTGCTCGATACTGCGGTGCCTGCCGTAGTTTAGTTCGTTGCGGCCCAGGCGGCTCATCCGGGAACTTGAATCCTCCAGCCCCAGGACCAGCCCGCCGCGCAGTGAGCCCTTGGCGATCCGGCATTCGGCGTCGGTGATGCCGTCGCGGGCCACCGCGCCGAGCACTTCGCCGGTCACCCGCATGACGTCGGGGAAACGCTCCGGCAGGCACGCGGCGTACACCGACAGCGCGCCGCTGTCGGCGAACATGTCGAGCGAGGAGCAGATCGAGTAGGCCAGCCCGCGCAGCTCGCGCACCTCTTGGAAGAGCCTGGAGCTCAGGCCGCCTCCCAGCGCGGTGTGCAACACCGACAGCGCCCAGCGGTGCCCCCAGCCGCGCCCCGGCGTACGCACGCCCAGCGCCACGTGGGTCTGCTCGGACTCGCGGTGGTTCAGCGCCAGGCGGGATGCCGCCTGCACCCGTCCCGCGCCCTTGCGGGGGGCCACGGACCGGCGTCCTCGGACCAGATGCGCACCGAAGTGCTCGCGCACCAGAGCGACCACCCGGCCGTGCTCGACGTTGCCGGCCACCGCGACGACCATGCGTTCCGGCCGGTAGCGGCGCACGTGAAAGGAGTGCAGCTGGGTCCGCGTCATCGCCGACACGGACTCCGCGGTGCCGATCACCGGGCGGCCCAACGGGTGGTCGCCGAACAGCGCCGACAGGAACATGTCACCGAGGGCGTCCTCCGGGTCGTCGTCGCGCATGGCGATCTCCTCGAGGACGACGTCACGTTCGAGCTCGACGTCCTCGGCGGCGCAGCGACCGTTGAGGACAACGTCGGCGACCAGCTCGACCGCGAGCTCAAGGTCATTGTCCAGCACGTGCGCGTAGTAACAGGTGTGCTCCTTGGCGGTGAACGCGTTCAGCTCCCCGCCGACGGCATCCATCGCCTGCGCAATGTCCACCGCGGTGCGGGTCGGGGTCGCCTTGAACAGCAGGTGCTCCAGGAAGTGCGCGGCCCCGGCCACGGTCGAGCCCTCGTCCCGCGAGCCGACCCCCACCCACACCCCGACCGACGCGGAGCGCACGGCGGGCAGATACTCGGTGACCACCCGCAGCCCACCTGGCAGGGTGGTGCGGCGCAGTGCAGCACGGTGTTCCGGTTTCGATTCGGTGCCGTGCCCACCCCGGCGCAGGGAAGCCACGGCAAGGGACCTGGACCCGCCGGGCGGGTCGGCTACCGGCCCCCGACGATCACCTCGCGGCATCGGCCGGTGCGGCCCCCGAGTCGGAAAGCGTCTCGGAAGCGGCACTGTCGTCGACCAGGACCAGCGAGATCTTGCCCCGCTTGTCGATGTCGGCGATCTCGACCCGCAGCTTGTCACCGACGCTGGCGACGTCCTCGACCTTCGCGATGCGCTTGCCCTTGCCCAGCTTGGAGATGTGTACCAGCCCGTCACGGCCCGGCAGCAGCGACACGAACGCGCCGAAGTCCGTGGTCTTGACCACGGTCCCCAGGAACCGCTCGCCCACCGTCGGCAGCTGCGGGTTGGCGATCGCGTTGATCCGGTCGATGGCGGCCTGCGCCGACGGGCCGTCGGTGGCGCCGACGAACACGGTGCCGTCGTCCTCGATGGAGATCTGCGCGCCGGTCTCCTCGGTGATGGCGTTGATGACCTTGCCCTTGGGGCCGATGACCTCGCCGATCTTGTCGATCGGGACCTTGATGGTGGTCACCCGCGGGGCGTAGGGGCTCATCTCGTCGGGGGCGTCGATGGCCTCGGCCATGACCTCCAGAATGGTCAGCCGGGCGTCTTTGGCCTGCTCGAGCGCGCCCGCGAGCACCTGGGACGGAATCCCGTCCAGCTTGGTGTCCAGCTGCAGCGCGGTGACGATGTCCTTGGTGCCGGCGCACTTGAAGTCCATGTCGCCGAACGCGTCCTCGGCGCCCAGGATGTCGGTCAGGGTCACGAAGCGGCGCTCGGTGCGGCCGTCGATCTCGACGTCGTCGGAGACCAGGCCCATCGCGATGCCGGCCACCGGCGCCTTCAGCGGCACCCCGGCGTTGAGCATCGCCAGGGTGGATGCGCAGACCGATCCCATCGACGTCGAACCGTTGGAACTCAGTGCCTCCGAGACCTGGCGGATCGCATACGGGAAGTCCTCGACGCTGGGCAGCACCGGCATCAGCGCCCGCTCGGCCAGCGCGCCGTGCCCGATCTCGCGCCGCTTGGGCGTACCGACGCGGCCGGTCTCGCCGGTGGAGAACGGCGGGAAGTTGTAGTGATGCATGTAGCGCTTGGTCGTCTCGGGCCCCAGCGAGTCGATCCGCTGGGCCATCTTGACCATGTCCAGCGTGGTCACGCCCAGGATCTGGGTTTCGCCGCGCTCGAACAGCGCACTGCCGTGCGCCCGCGGCACCACGGCGACCTCGGCGCTCAGCGCGCGGATGTCGGTGACGCCCCGGCCGTCGATGCGGAAGTGGTCGGTGAGGATGCGCTGGCGGACCAGCTTCTTGGTCAGCGACCGGAAGGCGGCGCCGACCTCCTTCTCCCGGCCTGCGTAGGTCCCGGAATCCCCAGCCAGCCGCGACAGCACCTGCGCCTTGAGCTCGTCGGTGCGGTTGTTGCGCTCGTTCTTGTTCGCGATGGTGAGCGCGGCGGCCAGCTCGTCGGTGGCCACCGAGGCGACCGAGTAGTAGACGTCCTCGCCGTACTCCGGGAACACCGGGTATTCGCCGATGGGTTTGGCGGCCCGGTCGGCCAGCTCCCGCTGGGCCTTGCACAGCGTGGCGATGAAGGGCTTCGCAGCTTCCAGACCCTGAGCCACGACGCTCTCCGTCGGTGCCGGAGCGCCGCCCGCGACGAGCTCGATGACGTTCTCGGTGGCTTCGGCCTCGACCATCATGATGGCCACATCCGACTGGCCCTGTCCGCCTTCGCCGACGATTCGCCCGGCCACCACCATGTCGAAGACAGCCCGTTCGAGCTGCTCGACCGTGGGGAAGGCCACCCAGGTGCCGTCGATGAGCGCGACGCGCACACCGCCGATCGGGCCGGAGAACGGCAGGCCGCTCAGCTGCGTGGACGCCGAGGCGGCGTTGATCGCCAGCACGTCGTAGAGGTCGTTGGGATCCAGGCTCAGGATCGTGACCACGACCTGGATCTCGTTGCGCAGGCCGTCGGCGAACGACGGGCGCAGCGGGCGGTCAATGAGCCGGCAAGTCAGGATCGCGTCGGTGGAGGGCCGCCCCTCACGCCGGAAGAATGACCCGGGGATGCGGCCGGCCGCATACATGCGCTCCTCGACGTCGACTGTCAGCGGGAAGAAATCGAAATGCTCCTTGGGGTTCTTGCTGGCGGTGGTCGCCGACAGCAGCATGTTCTCGTCGTCCAGGTAGGCGACGACGGCCCCGGCGGCCTGCTGGGCCATCCGGCCGGTTTCGAAACGAATCGTGCGGGTGCCGAAGCTTCCGTTGTCGATAACGGCGGTCGACTCGAACACACCCTGGTCAATCTCAGCTACAGACATCTGCGTCCGTACAGCCTCTCTGGATAGTCAGCTTTTTTTGCGTCGCCATGCTCGCTTCGAGAGACCTGGCCTGGATACGAAAGCGGCCATCGATCGAAGCAGCCGGACATGAGCCCGGCAGCCACTACCGAAGACCGGTCGATACAGACTCAGCAACTCCGTCATGACACGCTGGGACGGCACACGCAGATCGCGTGAACCCCACCTGATCGGGCCGATGAGAGCCAGAACGACCTCACTCTACACGCCCGATCCGGCTCGGCGAACCGGCGGCGGCACGCACTGACGATGGTCAGGACTGACCGGGCGCCCCGTGCACACCGGCGGCACGCACTGGCGGCACGCACTGGAGGCACGCACTGGAGGCAAGCCCGGAAATTCGACTTCCGAACGAGAACATCCTTGAGATCCGAACCGGTCCGAACCGGTCCGAACAGGTCCGAACAGGTCCGAACAGGTCCGAAGCGTCGGCGCCGAAAGGGGACGCGTCAGGTCAGCGACGCAGACCCAAGCGCTCGATGAGGGAGCGGTAGCGCTCGACGTCAAGCTGGGAGACGTACTTCAGCAGTCGCCGCCGACGCCCGACCAGCAGCAAAAGGCCCCGCCGCGAGTGGTGGTCGTGCTTGTGCACCTTGAGGTGCTCGGTCAGATCCGCGATCCGCTTGGTCAGCATCGCGACCTGCGCCTCAGGGGAACCCGTGTCGGTCCCGTGCAGGCCGTAGGTGGCCAGGATCTCTTTTTTCTGCTCGGCTGTCAGCGCCACGAAAACAACTCCATCAATCGGTCCGCGATGAGTGAGATATTTCGGCGCGGCCACCGCGAACCGCAGCACGCGCCAATGTCGCCCGGGAGTCTAGCAGCCGGACGAAGCGGCCCCGCTTCGTCAATCCCCGCTTCGTCAATCCCCGCTTCGTCAATCCCCGCTTCGTCAGTCTTTGAGCAGGGCGCGCGTACGTTCGGTATCGGCACCCATCTCCTCGATCAGGTCGCTGACCGCATCGAATTTCTTCTGGCCGCGGATACGTGCGACGAAGTCCAACGCCACATGCTGCCCATACAGATCGGCGGTCCTGTCCAGCACGAACGCCTCGACTGTGCGGGTGCGCCCGGAGAAGGTCGGATTGGTGCCGACCGACACTGCGGCCTGATAACGCTGCCCCGGCACCACGGTGCCTGTCACCGGTCCATGTCCCAGCACGGTCAACCAGGCGGCGTACACGCCGTCGGCCGGGATGGCGGCATACATCGGCGGCGCCACGTTGGCGGTCGGATAGCCCAACCGGGCGCCTCTCCCATAGCCGCGGACGACGACGCCCTCGACGCGGTGCGGGCGGCCCAGCGCCTCGGTGGCCGCCATCACGTCGCCCGCGTCGACGCACGACCGGATATAGGTGGAGGAGAACGTCACGTTCTCGTTGCTGTGATGCTCGGACAGCAGCGACATCGACTCGACGGCGAAACCGAATCGCTCACCCGCCTTGCGCAGGGTGTTGACGTTGCCTGCCGCCTTCTTGCCGAAAGTGAAGTTCTGCCCCACCACGACCTCCACCACATGCAGGTTCTCCACCAGCAGCTCGTGGACGTAGCGCTCAGGGGTGAGTCTCATGAAGTCCGTCGTGAACGGCATCACCAGGAAGACGTCGATGCCCATCTCCTCGACCAGTTCGGCGCGGCGGGCGAGCGTCGTCAGCTGGGCCGGATGGCTACCGGGATAGACGACCTCCATCGGGTGTGGGTCGAAGGTCATCAGCACGGACGGTACGTCGCGTGCGCGGGCCGCCTTGACCGCGTGGGCGATCAGTTCGGCATGTCCCCGGTGCACACCGTCGAACACCCCGATGGTGAGGACACATCTGCCCCAGTCCGTGGGGATCTCATCTTGGCCGCGCCAGCGCTGCACGGCCCCAAGCCTACGGCTCCCGGTCGCGCGTCGCGGCGTAACGTCCGGTTGGCACGATGCGGCCGGCGCACGTGCCGGTTCCGGTCGAGTGCCTAAACTTCTGGCTTGTGAGGGCTGACGACGAACAGGGTGGCCTGACCGCGGTCGGTCAGGATTACCTCAAGGCCATCTGGAACGCCCAGGAGTGGTCGCCGAAAGATGCCCTGCACACGGTGAGCACAAAGATGCTGGCGGCCAGGATCGGGGTGTCGGCGAGCACGGCCTCGGAGTCCATTCGCAGACTTGCCGAACAGGGCCTCGTCGACCACGAGAAGTACGGCGCGGTGTCGTTGACCGAGGCGGGCCGACGGGCCGCGCTGGAGATGGTTCGCCGGCACCGGCTGCTGGAGACCTTCCTGGTCAACGAACTCGGCTACGACTGGGACGAGGTTCACGACGAGGCCGAGGTGCTCGAACACGCGGTGTCGGATCGTCTGGTGGCCCGCATCGACGCGAAGCTGGGATTCCCGCAGCGCGACCCGCACGGCGACCCGATCCCGGCCACCGACGGGCAAGTGCCCACGCTTCCGGCGCGACAGCTGTGGGCCTGCGGCGACGGCGACTGCGGGACCGTGGCACGCATCTCCGATGCCGACCCGGAAATGCTGCGCTATTTCGCCGACGTCGGGATCAATCTCGACTCGCGGCTGCACGTGCTGACCCGCCGCGAATTCGCGGGGATGATCTCGGTGGCGGTCGAAACCGCCGACGGCGCCGAGACGACGGTCGACCTGGGCAGCCCCGCGGCGCGGGCGATCTGGGTGGTGGGCTGAACGGCGCGATTGCGTTCAGTCGGCCGGCAGCGCCCTGGCGATGCGGGTGCCTGTCGTCGAGGCTGTGATTGTGCAGGCCCCCACTCGCACTTTGTCTGCAGATTTACCGGCTCGGCGAAGGGTCTACAGCGTCGCCGGGCGGATCACCACCACCGACGTGGTCCGGGGCCCCTCGTCGCGCAGCAGCGCCATCACGCGGCCGTCGGGGCCGCAGGCGGCGTAGACGCCGTCGATGTCGGCCGCCGGCAGGGGCCGGCCGTGTCCGGTGGCCACGGCCTCCTCGGCGGTCAGGTCGCGGCGGGCGAACATCAGCAGGCAGGCTTCGTCCAGGGTATGGGTCAGCGTGGGCCGCTCGGCCAGCTCGTCGAGCGAGTTCGCCTGGTCCAGCCCGAAGCGGCCGACGCGCGTGCGCCGCAGCGACGTCAGGTGCCCGCCCACTCCCAGCGCAGCCCCCAGGTCGCGAGCCAGCGCCCGGACGTAGGTGCCCGACGAACAGTCGACCTGCACATCGAGGTCGACGCACTCGCCGTGGGATCGGCGCGCCACCACGTCGAAGCGGTCGATGCGCACCGGCCTGGCCGCCAGCTCGACGGGCCGGCCCTCGCGGACCAGGCGGTAGGCGCGCCGGCCGTCCACCTTGATGGCGCTGACGGCCGAGGGCACCTGCGCGATGTCGCCGCGCAGCCCGCCGACCGCGGCGGCGATCGCCCCGTCGGTCAGGTGCCCGGCCGGGACGCCGCGCAGCAGTTCGCCGTCGGCGTCCTCGGTGGACGTGGTCTGCCCGAGCCGGACGGTGGCGGCATAGGACTTGGGCGCCGCCGTCAGCAGGCCGAGGATCTTGGTGGCGCGGTCGATTCCGATCACCAGCACACCCGTGGCCATGGGGTCCAGCGTGCCGGCGTGCCCGACCCGGCGCGTGGAGAAGATGCGCCGACACCGCGCCACGACGTCGTGGCTGGTCATCCCCGCCGGTTTGTCGACCACGGCCAATCCCGGTTCACGCCCCGGTTCACGCCCCGGTCCGCACGGACCGTCGCTCATAGGACGATGCTCACAGGACGATCGCGGTGAGTACCAGCCCGCGCTCGACCGACCAGCGGCCCCGCAGCGCGGTGAGCGGCGGACCCGACAGCGCCTGCGGATCGATCAGGATCTTCGAGACGAACGCCCCCATGGTCCCGGCGCCGGACGGGTCGACGTCGAACATGATGTGTGCGTCCTCGAAGCCGAGCCACCTGTTCGTCAACGGGAACCACGCCTTGTACGTCGCCTCCTTGGCGCAGAACAGGATCCGGTCCCAGTGCAGGCCGTCGGGCAACGCGGCGATCTCGTGGCGCTCCTCGGTCAGCGTGATCGCGTCCAGCACCCCGTTGGGCAGCACGTCGTGCGGTTCGGCGTCGATGCCGACCGAACGCACCGCGTCGGCGCGGCCCACCACCGCCCCGCGGTAGCCCGTGCAGTGGGTGAGACTGCCCACCACGCCGTCGGGCCAGCAGGGTTGTCCCTTGTCGCCCTTGAGGATCGGCACCGGCCCCACACCGAGCTGACCCAGCGCGGTGCGGGCACAGTGCCGCACGGTCACGAACTCGTTGCGCCGCTTGGCAACCGACTTGGCGATCAACGGCTCCTCTTCGGGCAGCGGCGCCAAACCCGGCGGGTCACAGTACAGCTCCGAATACGCGAGGTCCTGCGACACCGTCTCGGGCAGCACCGCCGACACCAGCATGCGCGCCATCATCGGGACTGCCGCTGGCGCACTCGATCCCGGAACTTGGCGGCCTGCTCGCGCATCTGCGGGGTGATCTCGAAGTGGCCGCCGAAGTCGTTGAGGTAGCCGGGCGGGTACTGGGGGTCGGGCAGCACTTGGCGTAGCCAACTGTGGGGCGTACGGCGCCGCCACTCCCGCGGGTAGCCCACCGAGACCTCCTCGAAACGCACGTCGTCGTACCAGGTGGTGCGTGGGATGTGCAGGTGGCCGTAGACCGAGCACACGGCGTTGTAGCGGGTGTGCCAGTCGGCGGTCTTGGTGGTCCCGCACCACAGCGAGAACTCCGGGTAGAACAACACGTCACAGGGATCGCGGACCAGCGGAAAATGATTGACCAACACGGTCGGCGTCATCCAGTCGAGCTGTTCGAGCCGGGCGCGGGTGGTGGCCAGCCGGTCCCGGCACCACGCGTCGCGGGTGGCGTAGGGCTCCGGCGACAGCAGGAACTCGTCGGTGGCCACCACGTTGCGCTCCCGCGCGATCGTCAGGCCCTCGGCTTTGGACGTGGCCCCCTCCGGCAAAAAGCTGTAGTCGTAGAGCAGGAACATCGGCACGATCGTGGCCGGGCCGCCGCGTTCGGTCCACACCGGGAACGGATGTTCGGGCGTGACCACGCCCATCTGGTCGCACATGGTGACCAGGTACTCGTAGCGGCTGCGCCCGAAGATCTGCTTGGGGTCCCGGTTGGTGGTCCACAGCTCATGGTTGCCCGGCACCCAGATCACCTTGGCGAACCGCCGCCGCAGCAGGTCGAGCGTCCAGCGGATCTCGTCGGTGCGTTCGGCGACGTCGCCCGCGACGATCAGCCAGTCCTCCGGGGACGACGGGTGCAGCGACTCGGCGATCGGCTTGTTGCCCAGGTGCCCGGTGTGCAGGTCGGACACCGCCCACAGGGTGGGCTGGGGGGTGGGCTGGGAGGTGGACTGGGAGGTGGACTGGGAGGTGGGCTGGGGGGTGGGTCCCCCGCTCGTCGACTCCTGCCCGGCCATGGACAACCAGCCTAACGACCCGCGCCGAGCGAGCCCTGCCGCGTCCGTCGTTTACCCGGGTTCGGCTGTGACGGCGACCACGCGACTTGTACACTCCCGGCGAAGAGACCGCCGAGGGCATCGGGCCGAGGGCATCAGGGGGTGTCGTGTTCGCCAACGTGCGTCTACTGGGCGCGCTGGGGGCAGTGCTCACAGCGGTCATCGGCGGCGCGTCAGGCTGGCAAAGCGCCCCGGCCGCACCGGGAACACCAGGCCCTGCTTGGCCCGTCGAGCTGCGGTCGACGGGCCGGCCGCTGGAAACGACCATGAAGAGCCCGATCCTGGCGACCACCGACCCGCGTCCGTTCGACGCATGCGAAGACATCCCGTTTGACGCCCTGCAACGGCTGGGCCTGGTGTTCACCCCGCCCGAACATGAGGACGCCCTGCGCTGCCACTTCGACGCGGGCAACTATCAGCTGGCCGTGGAACCCATCATCTGGCGCACCTACGCCCAGACGCTGCCCCCCGACGCGGTCGAGACCACCATCGCGGGCCACCGCGCCGCGCAGTACTGGGTGATGAAGCCGACCTATCACAACGACTTCTGGTACCGATCCTGCATGGTCGTGCTGAAGACCAGCTACGGCGTGATCCAGCAGGCGCTGTATTACTCGACCGTCTACTCCGACCCCGACGTCGACTGCATGGCGACCAACCTGCAGCGCGCCAACGACCTCGCGCCGTACTACAAGTTCTGACCGGATCCGGCCGGGCCGGGGTGGGGTGGGGTGGGAATAGCCTGGGCACCGTGAGTACGACAGCGGCCCGCCCCGCCCGAACCGACCTGCGCGACCTGACCGAGCAGGCGGGCGACCGCGTCCTGAGCCGGCTGCTGGGCCTGCCGCGGGCGAGCACCGAGTTCACCGTGGACCGCGTCGAAATCCCGATGCGCGACGGGGTGCGGCTGGTGGCCGACCACTACGCCCCCATCACCTCGACTCCCGCGGGGACGCTGCTGGTGCGCGGGCCCTACGGGCGCCAGATTCCGTTCTCCACGGTGTTCGCCCGGCCCTACGCGGCCCGGGGTTACCACGTCGTACTGCAGAGCGTACGGGGCACCTTCGGGTCGGGCGGCGCGTTCGAGCCCATGGTCAACGAAGCCTCCGACGGCGCCGACACCGCCGCCTGGCTGCGTGAGCAGCCGTGGTTCACCGGCCGCTTTGCCACCCTCGGTGTGTCCTACCTGGGGTTCACCCAATGGGCGCTGCTGGCGGATCCTCCGCCGGAACTGGCCGCCGCCGTCATCACCGCGGGTCCCCACGATTTCAACGCTGCCGTCTGGGATACCGGTTCGTTCACCTTCAGAGACTTTCTGGGTTGGAGCGACCTGGTCGCACGTCAGGAGGACCCGCAGCGCCTGCGCGCCGTGCTGCGCCAACTCCAGGCCAACCGCAAGCTCACGCGGGCCGCCGCCGTGCTGCCGATGGGTGTCGGGGCGCGGACCCTGCTGGGCGAGGGCGCACCATGGTTCGAATCATGGGTCGAAAACAGCGATCCGCAGGACCCGTACTGGGATGCGATGCGGTTCACCGGGGCGCTGGACCGCGTGCGGGTGCCGGTGCTGCTGGTCGGCGGCTGGCAGGACATCTTTGTGCGCCAAACCCTGCAGCAGTACGCGCACCTGCGCGACCGAGGCGTCGACGTCGCGCTCACGGTCGGGCCGTGGACGCACGCCCAACTGCTCACCAAGGGGCTGAGCACCAGCATTCGGGAATCCCTCGACTGGCTCGGCGCCCACCTGGGTAGCGCGCCGGCACGGCGCCGGCCCAGCCCGATCCGCGTCCGCGTCACCGGGCAGGGCTGGCACTCTCTTCCCGACTGGCCGCCCGCCACCACCGGACGCGCGCTGTACCTGCGCCCCGGCGGTCACCTGGGCGAGACAGCCCCCACGGACCCGGCGGGTCTGGCACCGGCGACATTCCGCCACGAGCCCACCGATCCGACACCCACCGTCGGCGGTCCGCTGCTGTCGCCGGGCGCCGGTTACCGCGACGACACCGGGTTGGCGGCACGTGACGACGTGCTGAGCTTCACCAGCACCACCCTCACCCACGATCTGTGCGTGTACGGGAGCCCGGTGGTCGAGTTGGTGCACACCTCGGACAATCCCCACGTCGACTTGTTCGTCCGGGTGAGCGAAGTGGACGCCAAGAGCCGGTCCCGCAATGTCAGTGACGGCTATCGGCGGCTGGCGCCCCCGGGCGCGGTCACCGACACGGTCAGAGTCGAACTCGACGGAATCGCCCACTGCTTCCGGGCCGGCTCACGCATCCGTCTCCTGATCGCCGGCAGTTGGTTTCCCCGCTATGCGCGCAACCTCGGCACGGGCGAACCGGCGCTGACCGGCGAGCGGTCCGAGCCGGCCACCCACGCGGTGCACTACGGGCGCTCGCGGCTGGTGCTTCCCGTGGGTCCGCCGGATGTGTCGCCCGATCGCGTCGCGGACTCGGCCGGCGAACCCGGTTGAGGCTGCTGCGAATTCCCGGGTAGGTGTTTGGGGGCACGCCCCGTCCTGTGCAGCCATCAGCGGTGGATCGGCAGCACGTCGAGCACCAGCCAACGTCCTTTCTCTTTTGCGAGCAGCACTTGGAGCGCGATCACGGTGTGGCGGGCGACGATATCGGGCCTGCTCTGGGTGCCGCGCATGAGTACCGCGACCCTGGCCGCGGACTGATTGATCCCTTCCACGCCCGCAGCGATCAACTCGACGTCGGCGGTGACCATGTTCTTGGCCATCGCAGCGGTGGCCTTGCTGTAACGCTGCTTGAACGCGCCAACCCGATCGGGCGCCATCAAAGCTGTGGCGCGGTTGAGGGATGCGGTCGGGTCCAGCGGCGAAAACGACGAACTTGCCTGTGCCATGCTGGCGGCGATCCGCGCCACCGTGGACGAGTCCTGGTCGATATCGCGGATCGGCGACATCACCCGGAAATATCCGACGGCGACCATGGCCGCGACCGCGCCGGCCATCACCGTGGCGACGATCAGTCGTATCCACGGATGGGCGTCACCGGTGCCGATGGTCACCGAATAGCGGCGTCGCCAAACGACATTTGCGACCACCGATGCGGCCACCAACAGTGTCAGCGCCGAGCAGGCAGCGGCCCACCACGCCGGCCAGCGCAGCATGATCCCGATCGCCGCCAGCGCCGCGATGATCGCCGCGGGCGCGACCACATCGAAAAGCATTGCCCGCCAGAAGTTTCGCCGGAACAGCACGCCAGACAGCTTCCTTAACTTCTTCATCCAACAGTGACCATTCTGGAGATCAGGAGTTTGCCATCTACGTTGCTGACGTCGAGCAGGAGGTTCCAGGACATTCTCTGAGGTTTGGGGGCATCGCCCTGGCTTACCGACGCGGCGATCACCATGACTGTATCGGTGCGGGTGGCCTGGCTCGGCGGTGCGGGCACCGGCGATGCGGAACGCTGAGCGGCAGCGTCATTCCCCGAAAGCGACTGCGGGGATTCGAGGGCCACCGCTTCGATACGTCCCACACTATGTAGGTGTTTGTGCAGCACGTCGCGGTAAGGCGCCAGCTCCGAGTCGAAATCCGCGTTGAATGCTCCCGCCGTCCCCTCGCGCAAGCGGCGGAAGTTGGCGTCGAGGTCACTGGCCGTGGTGGAGATGAACGTGCGCGTCCACTCGGCGGCAGCGGTCATGACGCGCGCGTTGTAGGCGCGTTTGTTGACATCATCGCGATAAGCCGACCAGAGGAACAGCCCCAGCCCCAGCAGGGCAACCGAGGCCAGCACCAGGACCGTCGACGCGGCCCCGTATCCGGAGAAGACCCGAGTTGCCCCCGCGTGGCCGTGGCCGTCTTCGGCGCGGGGCGGGTCGCCGATCGCGTCGGCTCCGTCCGCGAGTTCGCATTCCGGCTCCGCTGCCGGTCCCTCGACGGTTTCACCTTCAGCCATCCTGACAGGCTATCAGTATGAAGAATAAGCAGTGCGAAGAATAAGCAGTGCACAGAATAAGTTGGGCCACAATGTAAGTCGCATTTTCACGGCAACGTGCCACGCGCACGTCGGGGTTCATATTTCACGCGGTGGGGCAGGTAAAGCCTTTGCGCTGGTGCCGATTCCGCTACGAATTTGACGCCACCGCGGTCACGACGACGGTGATGGTGTCGACACCGGGGTCAGAGGAGATGACCAGTTGGGAGGCGTCGGCTGACGATGTCACGGCGCCGCCGGTGAC
>NZ_JBMIOP010000109.1:0-2301 GCF_049197365.1 Mycobacterium sp. THU-M104 | reverse complement strand
CGCTGAAGGCCAGTAACGCCGTCGCGGCACCCCAGCCGTTTCGGGGTCTCACGGTAAAGATTGCTTCAGACGGTGCCCCCGGCAGGATTCGAACCTGCGGCCTTCTGCTCCGGAGGCAGACGCTCTATCCCCTGAGCTACGGGGGCGCACCTGACAAGACGCTGCGCCGTTGGGCCTCGACAGCCTAACGCATTCCGGCGGGCGCTTCGTCACCGCGATGGATGGCGGGAGCACCCGAGCCAATAGGATAGACGCTCGTGACCCCCGCCGACCTGGCCGAGCTGCTCAAGACCACCGCCGCCGCGGTGCTGGCCGAGCACGGACTCGACACCGCGGCGCTGCCGCCGGCGGTCGCCGTGGAGCGTCCGCGCAACCCCGAGCACGGCGACTACGCCAGCAACCTGGCGCTGCAACTGGGCAAAAAGGTCGGCGCCAACCCGCGTGAGCTGGCCGGATGGCTGGCGCAGGCGCTGGCACGCAACGACGGCATCGCGCACGCCGAGGTGGCCGGGCCGGGCTTCATCAACATGCGCCTGGAGACCTCGGCGCAGGCCGTCGTCGTCACAGGCGTCATCGACGCCGGCGACACCTTCGGCCACGCCGACGACCTGGCCGGGCAGAAGATCAACCTCGAGTTCGTCTCGGCCAACCCGACCGGACCGATCCACATCGGCGGCACCCGCTGGGCCGCCGTCGGGGACGCGCTGGGCCGGCTGCTGTCCAGCCAGGGCGCCGCCGTGGAGCGCGAATACTATTTCAACGACCACGGCGCCCAGATCGACCGGTTCGCCAACTCGTTGATCGCCGCGGCCAAGGGCGAGCCCGCCCCCGAAGACGGCTACGCCGGCGACTACATCACCGACATCGCCGCGCACGTGCTGGCCAAGGCCCCCGACGCGCTGAGCCTGCCCGAACCCGAGATGCGCGAGACCTTCCGCGAAATCGGTGTCGAGTTGATGTTCACCCACATCAAGGAGTCGCTGCACGAGTTCGGCACCGACTTCGACGTCTACACCCACGAAGACTCGATGCACACCAGCGGGCGCGTCGAGGAGGCCATCACCCGGCTTCGCCAGACCGGCAACATCTACGAGAAGGACCGCGCAAGCTGGTTGCGCACCAGCGCTTTCGGTGACGACAAAGACCGCGTCGTGATCAAGAGCGACGGCAAGCCCGCCTACATCGCCGGTGACATCGCCTACTACCTGGACAAGCGGCAGCGCGGGTTCGACCTGTGCATCTACATGCTCGGCGCCGACCACCACGGCTACATCGCGCGCCTGAAGGCGGTGGCCGCCGCGTTCGGCGAGGACCCCGCCACCGTCGAGGTGCTCATCGGGCAGATGGTCAACCTGGTCCGCGACGGCCAGCCGGTGAAGATGAGCAAGCGGGCCGGCACCGTGATCACCCTCGACGACCTGGTCGAGGCGATCGGCGTCGACGCCGCGCGCTACAGCCTGACCCGCTCCTCGGTGGACACTCCGATCGACATCGACCTGGCGCTGTGGTCCTCGGCCTCGAACGAAAACCCGGTCTACTACGTGCAATACGCGCACGCACGGCTTTCGGCGCTGGCGCGCAACGCCGCCGCGCTCGGCCTGGTTCCCGACACCGCGCACCTCGAGTTGCTCAGCCACGACAAGGAGGGCACGCTGCTGCGCAGCCTCGGCGAGTTCCCGCGGGTGCTGAAGACGGCCGCGTCGCTGCGCGAGCCGCACCGGGTCTGCCGCTACCTGGAAGACCTCGCCGGTGACTACCACCGCTTCTACGACTCGTGTCGGGTGTTGCCGCAGGGCGACGAGCAGCCCACCGACCTGCACGCCGCGCGGCTGGCCCTGTGCCAGGCCACCCGCCAGGTCATCGCCAACGGACTGGCGATCCTGGGCGTTGGCGCCCCGGAGCGCATGTGACCGTGCATCCCGCCGGTCCCCGGCACGCCGAAGAGACCCGCCACCCGGGCAGCCCGCCGCGGCCGCAATCCCCCGAGGAGCTGCTACAGCTGGCCCTGAATGTATGGCCCCGCAACACCGTTCGCGACGCGAGCGGCGTCGTGCACATCGCCGGCGTGCCGGTGACCGAGCTCGCCCGGGAGTACGGGACCCCGCTGTTCGTGGTCGACGAGGACGACTTCCGCTCCCGCTGCCGGGAGATGGCGGCGGCCTTCGGCGGCGGCGGCAACGTGAACTACGCCGCCAAGGCCTTCCTGTGCGGCGAGATCGCGCGCTGGGTCGACGAGGAGGGCCTGTCCCTGGACGTGTCCACCGGCGGCGAGCTGGCCGTGGCGCTGCACGCGAACTTCCC
>NZ_JBMIOP010000101.1:0-3608 GCF_049197365.1 Mycobacterium sp. THU-M104 | reverse complement strand
AGCCGGTCGCCCACCACGACGTCGGCCGCCGCCACACCCAGCTCCTCGGCCAGTTCCCGGGCCAGCGCATCGCGCTCGGATTCACCGGCCGCGACCTTGCCGCCGGGCAGTTCCCAGCGGCCGGCCAGCTCCGGCGGCCGCACCCGTTGGGCCACCAGGACCGCGGAGCCGGAGATGACGGCCGCGGCGACGACGATCTGGGTGGGCATGGCCAGTGAGGGTATACCGTCGGGTCATGGCTGTGTTATCGGATGAGCAAGTGGACGCAGCGCTGCCCGAACTGAACGGATGGGAGCGCGCCGAAGGCGTCCTGCGCCGGTCGATCACGTTCCCGACGTTCCTGGGCGGGATCGACGCGGTACGCCGGGTGGCCGAGCACGCTGAGAGCCGAGATCATCACCCCGACATCGATATCCGCTGGCGAACAGTGACTTTCGCTTTGGTGACGCACTCCGAGGGCGGCATCACCCAGAACGACATCGCGATGGCGCGCGACATCAACGGGATCGTCGGAGGCTGATCCGGCCGGTCGGCCCGATGTCGCGCCGGCTGGTGCCGGCGATCCAGCCCAGGGTCGCGACCGCGGCGCCGATGTAGACCAGGCCGGCCCAGGCCAGGTACCACGGGCGGTGGATCGTCCAGATGCTCGGTTGCACGAAGCTGAGCAGCCACGGCACGCCGACGACGGTGAGTGCCAGCCAGGTCCAGCCCAGGATCCGCGTGCCGCGGCGCGCACTCAGGGGTCCGTGCAGCAGCCACATCATCAGCGGGACCAGCCATACCCAGTGGTGGGTCCAGGAGATCGGCGAGAGCAGCAGCCCGAACACCTCGACCACCAGCAATCTGCCGAGCCGATCCCCGGACCCCAGCGCCCACCACGCCAGCGCGGCCAGGACAGCTGTACCGCCGAGGGCGGCGAGCACCGGCGGACCATAGCCGGCGTCATAACCGACGATCCGGGAGATGCCGCCGCGCCATGATTGGTTGAACGAGGTGGCGACGGGCCCGACGCGGTGCGCGTCGCCGAGCAGTCGGGTGAAGTAGTAGCGAGCCTGGCCGCCGACGACCAGAGCCGACAATCCGACGGTCGCGGCGAACACCACGGCCGAGGACACCGCGGCCGCCCACCGCCGGGCGCCCAGCAGGTAGACCCCGGCGATCGCCGGGGTCAGCTTGATCCCGGCTGCCGTGCCGACCAACAGGCCGGACAGCCACCACCGCGAGGTCGCGACCGCCCACAGCACCGCCAGCATCAGCAGCACATTGATCTGCCCGTAGTCGAACGTGCTGCGCAGCGGTTCGATCCAGATCGCGACTGCCGTCCACAGCATCGCCACGCGGTGGCCGGCGCCCGAGGCAACGCCCATCAACCGCTGGCTGATCCGGATCGAGCCGTACAACGCGGCCACGGTCGCGATCTGCCACACGAAGGCGACCAGTCCGAACGGCAACAGGTGCAGCGGGTAGAACACCACCGCCGCGAACGGCGGGTAGGTGAACGGCAGCGGGAAGTCCGGCGTCTGGTCGGCGTACACGTAGCTGTACAGGGTGCCCGGATGATCGAGTGCGGCCGAGCCGCCCAGATACACATGCAGGTCGACGAAGTTCGCCCCGTTGCGCGCCACATACGTCCAGGCGAGGCGGGCGGCGACGCTGAGGATCAACAGCACCGGCGCGACGGTGCTGAGCCGGTGCGCCGGCCTGGCGTCGTTGGTTGCCGCCGGGGCGACCGAGGTGGTGTCGATCCCTCCGACTTTAAGGCGTGCCGACGGCGAAGCCCCCCGCGGCCGGTCACGGTACGGCGGTCGCCCGGTCACCGCTGTCACTCGAACGAGTCACGATCGAATAAATGCCACACGTGTCACTTGAGTCCCATCAGTATCGACGTAACTTCTGGCACGGGACCTGTCGTCGACAACCAGGGAGAGACATGCCAACCATCTGGACCTATCTGCGTGCAACCGCCGTCGTAGTCGGTTCGTCCGCAGCGCTTTTGACGGGCGGTATCGCCCACGCCGATCCGGTACCGGCTCTTCCGCCCGTGCAGGACATTCCGCAGCAGCTGATCAGCTCGGCGGCCAACGCGCCGCAGATCCTGCAGAGCCTCGCGACCGCACTCGGCGCCACGCCGCCCGCGGCTCCTCCGTCGGCTCCCGGCATCAGCTTCCCGGGTTTGACCCCGGCGGCGGCGACGGCGCCCGCGGCGACCTCGGCGGGCCTGCCCCCGATCCCCGGGCTGACGCCGGCGGCCACCGCACCCGCGGCGCAGAGCGCCCCGGCGATTCCAGGACTGCCGGCGTCGATCCCGGGCCTGACATCACCGGCACCGGCGACTGCTCCGGCCCCGGCGGCGTCGCCGATCCCGGGCCTGCCGATCTCCCTGCCCGGCGCTGCCGCTCCGGCTGCTTCGGCGCCGGCCGCGGGGACGCCGGCCGCCGGTCTGCCGCAGGCCAAGATCGACATGCCCGCACTGCCGGGCCTGCCGGTGAAAGTGCCGCCACAGGTCACGCTGCCCGGCGACCTGTCGGGTTTGGCCTCGGGCGCACCGGCCGCCGCGGCGCCCGCCGCCGCAGCGCCGGGACTGCTTTCGGCCCTGCCCTGATCAGCCACTCAGTCGGCTAACCCACTACCAGGACCGGAGGACTCGTGGCACACATCAGGAAACTGCCCGAAGGATTGGCGATCGTGGCCGTGGCATCGGCCGCCGCGTTCGGGCTCTGCCCCAGCGCGGCGGCCGACCCGGCCGCACCGCCGCCTCCACCGCAGTCGAGCTCGGCCCAGCAAATGCCGGGACTGCCGGCGTTGTCGGAGCTGAGCCCGATCATCCAGCAGGCGGCCGGCAACCCCGAGCAGGCGACCCAGCTGCTCATGGCGGCCGCACAGGCCTTCACCCACAGCCCGACCGCTCCCGCCGAGTCCAAGAACGTGGCCGCGTCGGTGGACCACTTCGTCCAGGCGCCGGTCGCGCACGTGCCACCGGAGGGGCTGCAGCCCGGCCTGCAGGCACACCTGCCCACGGGCGTCGACCCGGCACACGCGGTGGGCCCGGCGCCCTTCGCCGCCCCTGCCGTGCCACCGGCAAACACGCCGCCGGCCGCGGCACTGGCCGCCCCGGTTCCGGATTCCGCGGCGCCCGGACCCGCGCCGGCGGCTGCGCCGACTCCGGATTTCGGCCGCGACGCCCCGCCCACCCAGGACTTTCTGTACCCGTCGATCGGCACCAATTGCGTTGCCGACGGCGGCAACTCGATCGCGACCGCGCTGTCGGTGGCAGGTCCGGCAACGATCCCGCTGCCAGGTCCGGGCCCGGGCCAGACCGCCTACGTGTTCACCGCGGTGGGCACACCCGGCCCGGCCGAGGTGCAGAAGCTCCCGTTGAACGTCACCTGGGTGAACCTCACGACCGGCAAGTCCGGCACCGTCGCGCTCAAGCCCCGCTCCGATATCAACCCGGAAGGGCCGACGACGCTGACCGCAATCGCCGACACGGGCTCGGGAAGCGTCATGTCGACGATCTTCGGGCAGGTGACCACCAAGGAAAAGCAGTGTCAGTTCATGCCCACGATCGGCTCGACGGTGGTGCCGTAGAGCCCGCGTAGAGCCCGACC
>NZ_JBMIOP010000087.1:0-5223 GCF_049197365.1 Mycobacterium sp. THU-M104 | reverse complement strand
GCTCGACAGACTGACCAAGGTCCAGCTGGCCATCTTCGGGGCGATCACCGTGATCGCGCTGACCGTGATGGCGATCTTCTACCTGCGGCTGCCCGCCACCTTCGGCCTCGGCACCTACGTCGGCACGGCCGACTTCGTCGCCGGCGGCGGCCTGTACAAGAACGCCAACGTCACCTATCGCGGCGTCGCCGTCGGCCGGGTGGAGTCGGTCGGGCTCAACCCCGATGGCGTGACCGCCGAGATGCGGCTGAACAGCGGGACACCCATCCCGTCGAACGTCACCGCCACCGTGAAGAGCGTGTCGGCGGTGGGCGAGCAGTACATCGACCTGGTGCCGTCGGGAACTCCGGCATCGACCAAGTTGCACAACGGGTTCCGCATCGCCCAGCAGAACACCCGGATCGGCCAGGACGTCGCTGATCTGTTGAAGCGGGCCGAGACGCTGGTCAACAGCGTGAGCGACACCCGGCTGCGGGAGGTGCTGCACGAGACGTTCATCGCGACCAACGGATCGGGACCCGAGCTGGCCCGGTTGTTCGAGTCCGCGCGGCTGCTGGTCGACCAGGCCAACGCCGACTATCCGCGGGTGTCGGAGCTGATCGACCAGGCGGGCCCGTTCCTGCAGGCCCAGATTCGCGCGGGCGCCGACATCAAGTCGCTGTCGGACGGGCTGGCGCGGTTCACCGCCGAGGTGCATCAGGCGGACCCGCAGCTGCGCTCCACGCTGGCTACCGCCCCGGGCGCGGCGGACGAGGCGAACACCGCGTTCTCCGGCATCCGGCCCTCCTTCCCGGCGCTGGCCGCCAGCCTGGCCAACCTGGGCCGGGTGGGCGTCATCTACCACAAGTCGATCGAGCACCTGCTGGTCGTGTTGCCGGCGTTGTTCGCCGCGATCGTCACAGCCGCCGGCGGCGAGCCGCAGGACGAGGGCGCCAAGCTCGACTTCAAGCTCGACCTGAACGACCCGCCGCCGTGCTCGGTCGGCTTCCTGCCGCCGCCGCTGATGCGCACACCGGCCGACGAGACGCTGCGCGAGCTCCCGCCCGACCTGTACTGCAAGGCCGCCCAGAGCGATCCCACCACCGTGCGCGGCGCGCGCAACTACCCGTGCCAGGAGTTCCCCGGCAAACGGGCGCCGACGGTCCAGCTGTGCCGCGACCCGAAGGGCTACGTGCCGGTTGGCCGCAACCCCTGGCGCGGCCCGCCGGTGCCCTACGACACACCGGTGACCAACGGACTCAACGTGCTGCCGCCCAACCACTTCCCGTACGTCCCGCCGGACGCGGATCCGGATCCGGGCACCCCCATCGTCGGGCCGCCACCGCCGGGTGTGGCGCCGGGGCCGGGGCCGATGCCCGACCGCCAGCCGGCCTACGATCCGCCGCCGCCCAACGACAACGGGCCGCCGCCGCCGTTCACGTCATGGCAGCCGCCGGGGGTGCCGCCGGTGCCGCCCCAGGTTCCGTATCCCAAGTGGCTGCCGCCGCCACCGCCGCCGGAAGGCACCGGGGCGCCGCCGCAGGCCGACAGCGCCCCGGCGTACACCACTTACGATCCGAAGACCGGCGCGTTCGCGGACCCGGCCGGCGGCACTGGTATCTTCGCGGCCGGTGCGAGCGGCGCGTCGAGCGCCGAGAATTGGGTAGAGCTCATGCTCGATCCACGACCCCTGTGATGGACCCGTAGTGGCAGACGAGCAGACCAAGGCGACACGCGTTCGGCGGCGGGCGTCCCGCGCGGCGGGCCCCGCCCGACGTGAGGCCGCCGACGGTGCGGCGGCACGGATCGGCGTCCCGGTCCAGGCGAAGCAGGCGGCGCCGCCGGTGCGGACCTTCAAACCCGTCAAGCCGCCGCCGCGGCGGCGGGCGCACCGGGTCCTGGTCGCGTGGGTCTCGGTTGCCGCCGCGGTCCTGGCGATCGGCGCGCTGGTCGCCTGCCTGACCGTGCTGGTCGTTCAGCACCGGCATGCCGGCGCCGAGCAGGCTCGCGACCAGCGGTTCGTCGACACCGCCACCCAGACGGTGGTCAACATGTTCAGTTACACACAGGACAACATCGACGAGAGTGTCAACCGTTTCTACGACCAGACCAGTGGCCCCCTGCACGCCATGCTGGGCGCCAACAACAACATCGAGAACCTCAAGGGCCTGTTCCGCTCCACCAACGCGACGTCGGAAGCCGTCGTCAACGGTGCCGCCCTGGAGGGCATCGACCCGGTCACCGACAACGCGTCGGTCCTGGTCTCGGTGCGAGTCACCGTCGCCGACATCGACGGCGTCGACAAGCCGTCCATGCCCTACCGCCTGCGCGTCATCGTGCACGAGGACGAGTCCGGACGGATGAGCGGCTACGACTTGAAGTATCCCAACGGGGGCAACTGATGCGGACGTTGCGGTGGCTCAGGGTCGTTGCGGTCGCCCTGCTGGTCTTCGCCTTCGTCGGCCTGGCCGCGGCGACGGGCTGGTTCTACTGGGACCGGGTGCAGGCCCGCGGCGAGGCATCGGCGCGGGCGGCTCTGCCCAAGCTGGCCACCAAGGAGATCCCCGAAGTTTTCGGTTACGACTACCAGACCGTCGAACGCAGCCTCGCCGAGGTGTATCCGCTGCTGACGCCGGCGTACCGCCAGGAGTTCCGCAAGAGCGCCAACGCGCAGATCATCCCGGAAGCCAAGAAGCGCGAGGTGGTGGTGCAGGCCAACGTCGTCGGTGCCGGAGTGATGTCGGCTCAACGTGATTGCGCGTCGGTGATGGTCTATCTGAACCGCACCGTGACCGACAAATCGCGGCAGCCCCTCTACGACGGCAGCCGGTTGCGAGTGGACTTCCAAAAGATCGGCAAGCAATGGCTGATCAACTACATCACCCCGATTTGATCAGTAGCACATCGCAATGTCGTTGCAGTACAACGGGTAACGCTCGATCGGTGTGGGTGGCGGTCCAATGAGCCGCAGCGAGAACGGCTCTTTGGTCATCGCCGGCTGCAGGCCGCAGACCGCGCCGTGCAACGTGGTGTGCGTCCCGGCCATCGTCTCGTTGTCGAAAGCGTATGTCTCGGTGGATGCCCCGGTGCCTCCGTCGGGACAGGACAGACCGTCGGCCTTGTCCACCTGAAACGTCCACAATCCGCTCACCAGACGGGCCCTGCCGCTGTAGTTCTGCAGCTTGTCTTTGCGGCTGTTTCGTTCGTTGGTATAGCTCGCGACGTTCAATGCGCAGAAGTCGGCCATGATGTCGGGGTTGGAGTAGTCCTTGTAGTAGCGGCTGCCGTTGACCTGGGCGCACAGTGCTGTCACCTGCCAGGTCACGCCCGACACGCCCGCCTGGTCGAAGTGGTACAGGCCGTCCGCCGGCGGGGCGACCGCGCTCGCCGGGTCGCTGGATTCGAGCCCGATCCCCAGGGCCACAGCCGAGAAGACACCGGCGCCGACGGCCAGCCCACGACAGATCCTCATGATCGTCCCTCCCTGCTCGGGCCATCCCGCTGCGCTCGAGTATCACAGCGCTCGGGCCGCGGCGCCAAGGCCTTTCAGGCTTTTTCCACGGCTGTTGGCGGCTTGTCGGCGTCAGGTGGATGCGCCTCGGCCAGTGCGTCGAGGAACGAGCGCGCCCAGCGGTCGACGTCGTGGGCGAGCACCTGGCGCCGCATCGACCGCATCCGCCGGCGGCCTTCCTCCTCCGGCTGGTTGAGCGCCGACTCGACGGCGTCCTTGACTCCTTCGAGGTCGTGGGGATTGACCAGATAGGCCAGCCGAAGTTCGGCGGCGGCTCCGGTGAACTCGCTCAGCACCAGCGCACCGCCGAGATCACTGCGGCAGGCGACGTATTCCTTTGCCACCAGGTTCATTCCGTCGCGCAGCGGTGTGACCAGCATGACGTCGGCGGCGACGAAGTATGCGATGAGCTCGTCGCGGGGAACCGGACGGTGCAGATAATGCACCACCGGATGCCCGACTTCGGCGAACTCGCCGTTGATGTGACCGACCTGGCGTTCGATGTCGTCGCGCAGGATCCGGTAGCTTTCCACCCGCTCACGGCTGGGCGTGGCCAGCTGGATCAGCACCGTGTCGTCGCGTCTGGCCCGGCCCTCGGCGAGCAGCTCGGAGAACGCCTTCAGCCGGACGTCGATGCCCTTGGTGTAATCCAGTCGGTCGACGCCGAGCAGGATCTTGCGGGGGTTTCCCAGCTCGGCCCTGATCTCGCGGGCCCGGCGCCGAACGGTGCGGTCACGGGCTTTGCGGTCGAGGTCGGCGGAGTCGATGGAGATGGGGAAGGCGCCCACCCGCACGGTGCGCGAGTCCAGTTGCACTTCCCCGAAGCGCGAGCGCACACCGACCGAGCCCCGGGAGGTTTCCGCCCCCACCAGACGCCGGGACAAGAACAGGAAGTTCTGTGCGCCGCCGGCCAGATGGAACCCGACCAGATCGGCGCCGAGAAGGCCCTTGATGATCTCGGATCGCCAGGGCAGCTGCATGAACAGCTCCACCGGCGGGAACGGGATGTGCAGGAAGAAGCCGATGGTCAGGTCGGGGCGAAGCGTGCGCAGCATCTGGGGCACGAGTTGCAGCTGGTAGTCCTGGACCCACACGGTGGCACCGCGCGCGGCGGCGAGCGACGTGGCCTCGGCGAATCGGCGGTTGACGTCGACATAGCGCTCCCACCATTCGCGGTGATAGGTGGGCTTGACGATGACGTCGTGGTACAGCGGCCACAGCGTGGCGTTGGAGAAACCCTCGTAGTATTCGGCGACGTCGTCGGCGCTCAGACGCACCTGGTGCAGGGTGAGCTCGTCCTGCACGATCGGTCCGTCGTCGGCGTCCATCTCCTCGTCGACGATGCCGGGCCAGCCGACCCATGCGCCACGCCTGCGCCGCAGCAGTGGCTCCAGGGCTGTGACCAGCCCGCCGGGGCTGCGCTTCCAGGACGTGCGGCCGTCGGCAAGCCGCTCCATGTCGACCGGCAGCCGATTGGCCACCACGACGAAGTCGGAATCCCCGACGGGCGAAGCGGCCGGCCGTTCGACTCCGCTGGGAGTCATCTACGCATCGAGCTTCGAGGGTCCAATACCGAGCATGGACAGGAAGACGCGGCACTCGTCGGCGTCGGTCGCATACGCGGCGACGACGCGCCGGGCCTGGCTGGCGGTGCTGTCGGCCAGCGGTTCCACATCGCCGATGTCGCCATGGTCGGGTTTCGTAGGCATGACATAACTGTATGCGACGCCTCC